>CAYQWD010000027.1:0-7954 GCA_964420955.1 uncultured Paludibacter sp.
TCCTCGAAGATTATACTTTGAACTTTGACGGCGAAAACAGTACTGTACTTCAGTCGCACATGCTCGAAATAAGTCCGGATATTGCCGGAAACAAACCGCGCATCGAAGTGCATTTCTTAGGAATTGGCGATGCCTCAACTTGTGCCCGTTTGGTATTCCAAGCTCACGAAGGACAAGGTATTGCCACAACAATTGTGGATATGGGCAACCGTTTCCGTATGATTGTGAACGAAGTGGAAGTGGTTAAACCACAGCCACTGCCAAAACTTCCGGTTGCATGTGCGTTGTGGAAACCAATGCCAAACTTCGAAATTGGCGCTGGAGCATGGATTCTTGCCGGTGGCACACACCACTCTTGCTTCTCATTCTCATTGACTACCGAAATGATGGAAGATTATGCCGAAATAGCAGACATCGAATTGTTGATTATCGATAAAGATACCAATATTCGTCAGTTCCGTCAGGATTTGAGAAATAACGAAGTGTATTATATGCTGAATAAAGCTTTGAGATAAATTAATTGATTAGAAAAATTTGAAGATTTGAAGATTAGGATACAATTCATACAAAACTGGCGATTCAATTTTCAAATTTTCAAATTTTTCAAATTTTCAAATTGAAAATATGAAATACGTAATTGGATTAGACTACGGAAGTGATTCGGCGCGTGCCGTGATTGTGAATGCTGAAACTGGAGAAGAATTGGCTTCGTCGGTAAAATATTACCCGCGATGGATGGAAGGAAAGTACTGCGTTCCTACAGCCAATCAATATCGTCAGCATCCGCAGGATTATATTGATGTGCTCGAATTTACGGTGAAAGACGCTTTGAGCAAATGTCCTGCCGGAACTGCTGAAAATGTAGTGGGCATGGCTTTCGATACAACAGGAAGTACACCTGTTTTTACAGATAAAAACGGAACTCCATTAGCTATGTTGCCCGAGTTCGCTGAAAATCCGAACGCCATGTTCGTGTTATGGAAAGACCACACAGCCATTCAGGAAGCCGAAGAAATCAATCAACTTGCCTCGAAATGGGAAATTGATTATACTTCATACGAAGGTGGAATTTACTCTTCGGAATGGTTTTGGGCAAAAGCTTTGCATGTATTACGCGCTGACGAAAAAGTACGTGCTGCGGCATATTCAGCCGTGGAACATTGCGACTGGATGCCGGCTTTGCTGACAGGAACAGAAAAACCCGAAAATATGTACCGCAGCCGTTGTGCTTCAGGGCATAAAGCCATGTGGCTGGAACAATGGGGCGGTTTGCCATCAGAAGAATTTTTGGTAGCGCTCGATCCTGTATTAGCAGGTTTGCGTGACAGACTTTACACTGAAACCTGTGCCAGCGATACCAAAGTGGGAAATCTTACTGAGGAATGGGCAAAACGTTTGGGATTAACAACAAATGTAGCCGTAGCAGTTGGAGCTTTCGATGCGCACACCGGCGCTGTGGGAGCAGAGGTAAAACCAGGCGCTTTGGTGCGAATTATCGGTACATCAACCTGCGATATCATGGTTTCGGATTATCAGGAAATGGGCGATAAACTTATTCCGGGAATTTGCGGACAGGTTGACGGTTCGGTTATTCCGGGCATGATTGGTCTGGAAGCCGGTCAATCGGCTTTTGGTGATGTGTATGCATGGTTTAAAAACGTAGTGGCATGGCCTGTGGTAAATTTATTATCAAAAACCACACTGCTTGACGAAGCTACCAAACATAAACTGATAGACGAAACGTTGGATCAGATAATTCCTGCACTTTCGGAAGAAGCTGCAAAAGTGCCGGTGAGCGAATCAACCGTTTTGGCAACCGATTGGATGAATGGTCGCCGTACACCCGATGCTAATCAAAAAGTAAAAGGAACTATCACAGGATTGAACCTGGGAAGTTCTGCACCACTGATTTTTCGGGCTTTAGTTGAAGCTACTGCTTATGGTTCAAAAGCTATTGTGGACAGATTTATTGAAAATGGCGTGGAAATTAAGGAAATTATCGGTATCGGAGGCATTTCGTTGAAATCGCCATTCGTGATGCAGACTTTAGCCGATGTGCTTGGTATGCCTATCAAAGTTGCTAAAGCCGAACAAGCCTGCGCGTTTGGTACTGCTATGTTTGCAGCTGTTGCAGCCGGCGTTTACACAAAGGTACAGGATGCTCAAAAAGCGATGGGACAAGGTTTTGCAAAAGAATATTACCCGAATGCCGAAAATCATAAAATGTATCTGGAACTGTATAAAAACTATCAGGCGATAGGGAAATTTACGGAAGAGAATTTGTTCAATAAATAAAAAATTTCTTTCAATAAAAAAATAGCAATACGGGTTAATTTCGTATTGCTATTTTTTTATAAACCCTTGCTGCTTTGCGATTTTCTTCGTGAGGTGAAACATTCTTAAGAACTAATGATACTGTTGCCTTTTTTCTTCTTCCCATGCGATGAATTTCGCGCGAAAGCAGGGTACTTATTTTTCAAAAAATTCGTTTAATATTTAGCCCGAAAACGCCGACCTTACCTTTGTTATAAAAAGCCCCAATTAAAATATTCGGCGTTACATTGTATTCATATAAAAATTTATACGCCCCATACCAGTTGTAACTCGAATGATACCACCATGATATAATGTCGCTATTTTCATCACTACTGTTTATTTCTTCTGTAAATCCAACGCCATAGCTACCACCTACTTTAAACGAATGTTATGAGTTTTCGCTCAGGAATTTTATTAAGTTCACATTTATATTTAACCGAAACGCAGTATTAATAATTCCGCTAAATTTATCATCGCTATGAGAAGTATAAATTCCAGCCTCTTTTTGAAATGTAAAAGCAAAATCATTTGATGCCAAGTAAGGATAAAGTCCATTTTCATAATCAAAAGATATTCCTATATCTATCCATTTGAAAATTTTTCCCAACTCTCCGGAAAAGTAATACATAGAATTTTTAGAAGAAGAGTTTGCATAAGTATAGTAAGGATTATATCCTGCTGACATTTGAATATAATTCGTTGCTTTATTTTGACTTATTAATGTGGTAGTCATTGTTATTAACAGACATACTAAAATTGAACTTTTTTTCATAATTTTCTATTTGGTAATTTTCAGTGGAGTTTTTAATTTACATTTAAATAAATAAGTACATGTAAGTAAGTAATCTTAATTAGTTTATACTATTCAGTACACCTAACAGGTTTTGAAAACCTGTTAGGTGTTTTGCAGAAAATAATATGAAGTGAAAATTCAATTTGTATATGCAACTTGAATTTAACATTTACTAAATATATTGTGTTTTTATGATAACTAATGAGAATACTACCATACAATATCGTTAAAAAATCAAATATGTATTCCTTATAACATATATTTTAATTTCATAGAGATTCCATAAAATATATAGTTGTAATTAAATAATTGATTAAACTTTATTTCAGGTTCAACATAAAATCTTTCAGTCAATGGAATGTTTTTACTTAGCTTAAACACATAACCGGTATAAAATAATTTATTTAGCTTGTAACTAGTAAGTTCTGTTTTGCCAAATTTAGTAATATCATTCCAACCTACAAAATAATCAAAACTTAAACCTGTTGAAATATTGATTATGTTAGAGTGAAATTTATACATAACGGGTAGTGTTAAATAACTTTCCAAAACATGAAAAGTCTCATAAACGTTATCTATTTGCATTGCAAGAAACTGATCAGAGTATCTCTTGCTTAATTCAATTTCAAAACCATTGTACTTTGACAATTGGTTTTCATAAGAAAAGACAATACTTGATCTCATGATTCCTGTATTTTTCATTTCATTTTGTAATCCTATTGATAAGTATTCTTTATGTTGAGAAAAACAACTTAATGAAAAAAGAATTGAAATAATTATAACAAATGATTTTGATTTCATATATCACTTAATTTTTGTAGTGCTCTAAAGCAAAATGTTATATTATTTCTACCTTCAGATAAACCATAAATGAAGAGCAAAGATAAAGATATTAGTTAAATTTTATCCCTACACCAAGCTCAATGCCATGTTGAAATAATGTTGTATGTTGGGATGCAGTAGCGAAAATCAAATATCCTATATTAATTGAAAATGCCTTCAAATTCATTGAAATCCCAATCGATGATTTTGTGCCAGGAGCAGTAAAATTCGATTCCTGATAATAATCAATTTGCCCCAATGGATTTAATTTCATGACATCATCATGAAAACTAAAAATACCTAACCCTACATATGCCCAAGCATCTATTAATTTACCATTTGATGAAAAATAAGGACCAACATAACATCCTCCACCATAAGTTGTACTTTCATTAGGTAAGTTAGCTCCTTTTAAATACATGCTTCCAGTCATATAATACAAATGTTTTATTTTACTTTTCCAGAATATATTCATATTTATTCCATTTAATGCATAAGTATGATCCGGATACTGAATTGAAGAGCTTGGTGAATTAATTGCTATCGATTTAAAATAACTTAAACTGTATTTAACTTCATTTTCTTTCTGACTAAAGGCATATATAGATGTGAAAACTAATATGACAGTTAATTTCAACTTGACATTCATAATATTAAATAATTTTATTTGTGAGTAGCTTGATCTAAAAATAATACATTAGGATATAAAATAATCGATTTAATTCTTTTATATCTTTTACAAATAACCTTGAAGTAAATTGTTATGTTTTAAATAAGATTAATGAGATATTATCTACGTGGTAAAATACTAATACTATAGTAACTAATTCATAATCAGAATACAATAATTTAGTTGTACAAAACAAACATAAATAATTGTTCATTCTGTTTTCAATCAAAATTACATTAAAACCGCATGCCCAATTTTGTTTTAATTATTCCATCTGAGAGATAGGCATCTGTAATATTTGTATTTCCTTCAATGCCTAAATATATATTTCTTAATTCAACCCCTGCTCCAACACAAAATCCTAAGTGAACAGGATAGGCAGTTAATTCTACTAAAGAATAGTCGGAAAAACCTTTAGAGGATCTTAAAAGCGATGTTCCTCCGGCAAAAACGCCAAAAAACAAACCATAATTTACACGAAAAATAATTTGTGAGCCGATTTTTAGTTTGTATGATATTATAGAAGGAATTTCCATGTAATTGTATTTTGAAATATATCCTTCATCAAATAATATATTTTGATTGCCTATGTAATGAATAACGTCCATGTTGCTTTCTTCATATATTAGGTTGTAGTTTAAACCTATTTGATAACTCCAATTACCTTTTATTGGAATATCAAATTGTACGCCTGCATTGAATCCTGTATTTGAAAACGTACTATTTTCAATACCATTAGTTGTACCTGCTATTATATAAATTGATTTTTGAGAAAAACTCATTACACTTATTAATAACGTTATAAAAATCATTACAATTCTTGTCATATGTATTTAACTTATTTTGAAAAACACAATTTAAACACTAAATTATATTTAATGAATGTTTAAACTGTGTCTTTTATTATTTGAAATTTTTAATCAATTACACTAATTGTCATCAAGAAATCTGGATTAATCCTATAAATATAGTTACCCTCAAATTGTTCACGGTTTTTCCAAAAGAATGGGAATGTTTGTTGTCTCCAAGTCCAGTCAATATTTCCATTAACATCTTTATGCCCATACTTAGCAATATTGTACACATAATTTCTTCCTATTGGCTCCAAAGTAATTATATCAGATCTATTTGAGATTTTTCCAGAAACTGTAACTCCAATTTCACCTACATCTTTTTTTGTGAATTTGGCAGTAGAAGTAATAGTCATTTCGTTTTGACTATCATCATGTTCATAAATTGACAAAGCTTGTTCCAGTCTTTCATTTGTCCAATTATAATCCCATGTCAAATAAACAGGGAACCACCCAGACATACTGCCTTGCCTTGCCCATGTAACATACTTTCTTGGCATTCTAAATGTTTTCATAAGTTGAAATGTCCCGACAAAGTCTTTAGTCTGATCATTCCAACTAAACGAACTAGAACTTCTAAGAATTCTAATATCCATATCTACACTAAAAATACCAAGATTTGCACCATAATAGTTAGTACAGTAAATTGAATTAATAATTAATTCAAAACCTTCATTTGGCGCTGAAGGTGCAACTCTCTGCTGTTGAACATTGTTTTCATAAGAACATAATTCATAAGGAATTAGAATCCATACCGGATGTAAATCATTGTATGCTTGGCAAACCTGAACCTCCTTGAATGAGCCGGAATCAGTTAACATATAACCAACATTTACAGTATCATTATTCATAGGGTGAAAAGTAATTGCCGGTATTCTATTGTCTTCATCATATTCTTCTATGGGGAATGGGCAATAAAGACTCACATTGTTAAGAGTGAGAAACTGGATAAGTGAATCTGGATTTGTAAAAATTTCAGGTTTAACTCCATTAACACCTCCCACCTTCCTAGGTTGATTGTTAAATGTACTTCTAAAATCGGATGTAAATCTGTTTGTATTTGCTTTAATACGCAATGTACTTGAATTTGGAGTTGTATTGAATAAATCTTTCAACATCACTCTATCTTCAAGATATTCCGGTGATCCTGCAATTATTAAATTGTTTAGCTCATCAAAATAACTTGGGTCTTTTGCTACCATATCTAAGAGAATATTTGTCGTTGTTTCAAGAGCGCTTCTCATTTTTTGTTGCTCTGCGGTTAGCAAATTTTGTGTTTCAGTTTGAACTTTCACTTCTTCTTTCTCACAAGAAGAAAGGATAACTGCCATAACGGCAAGCGAAATTTAATTTTTTTCATTGATTTTTTTGTTTTAGTTTAAAAAGTTTTATTAAATAGTATAACTAATGCATTTTATGCATCACATAGCGGTATTCCGCTAAGAATATATTACTTTTGTCTTTGCCTTTGTGTAATGTTAAATAATACTTATGGTTGATACAATCATGGTAACGAAAAAAAACATTGGTCGGTCGTCTTTCGTAGTTTAGCCTTGCGCAAGGGCTTTTTTTGTACCAAAATAAATAGAACAAGGGGGCAAGCCCGTTTTAGCCATTCTGTACAAAAAATCTATTAAATACTATTTTTTTGCTGATTGCTGTTTTCAGATAAGCGGAATAAAATCTGATTTTATTATCCCGTGAAAACAAAAAAAGTGGAGAATGTAAACAAAACATCTCTCGAATAATCAAGGCAAATAAACAGTTAAATTTTGTCGTAAAAAAGAACTTTTTCGTAATGAAGCTAATGTCGCATTAGTTTCTTAAAATTTATAAACGCAAAAATACGTTTATTATTTGAATGTACAATTACCCCCCCCTCAATTAACATATATTAATATTATGTCGTCTATTTTACATTCTAACAGTAAATCAATTAAAATTTTCATATAGTTAGGAATTAAACTAACAACAACAACATGGTTTATCGAATCATATTATAAAAATTTTCAAACTTTACTTGCTACTTGATTAAAAAAACAATGCAATTTCTTTATTATTTAACGGGTTTGAAATTTATCTCAAATTGAATCTTTATGAAAATATTTTTTTCGAAAAATTTTCTTGTTTAATGAGTTAACTTTTTTTGAATTCACCTTATATTTGCTGTAAAATCTTGTTAATAATGAAAACTTCCAGTGAATATGTCCATCAACCTGCTGTTGCCGGGAAGTTTTATCCTGCAATGCCTTCCGAACTTGAGAGAGATGTAAAGGCATATCTAAAAAATGCTGCAAGTAAACATTTTGAAAATATAACGGGATTAATTTCTCCACATGCTGGATATGTTTTTTCAGGTCAGACCGCAGCAAATGCTTTTGCACAGTTGAATCCTGAAAGTGAATATGACAATATTTTTATCATTGGTTCATCGCATTATCACAGTTTCGGCAAGGCGGCAGTCTATGGCGATGGTGATTGGGAAATGCCCTATGGAATTGA
>CAYQWD010000027.1:7964-13938 GCA_964420955.1 uncultured Paludibacter sp.
GTAAATAAACGTATCGGAAAAGAATTAACTCAGAAATATCCCCAAATATTTACTTCCAATCCTTTATATCACCGCGATGAACACAGCCTGGAAGTGCAGTTGCCATTTTTACACTATCATTTAAAAAACAGTTATAAGATTGTGCCTGTTTTAATTGGTTGCGCCGACACAAAAGTGTGTGCCGAAATTGCCCTTGCACTAAAACCATATATGACAGAGAAAAACCTGTTTGTCATCAGTACCGATTTATCGCATTATCCCTCTTACGATAATGCCAAAGTTGCCGATGATAATACAATTAACGCCATTCTAAGCGGAAATCCAGATCAATTAATAGAATCATTGAACGGTAACGCCCGGAAACATATCCCCGGATTGGCAACCAGTCTTTGCGGGTGGACTTCGGTACTAACATTTATGATGATGACAGAAAATGAAGCCGCATACAAATACCATTTTATCAGCGCATGTAATTCGGGTGACGCGAAATATTATGGTAAAAAAGACAGTGTAGTGGGATATTGCAGCATTGCCGTAACAAAAAATGATATGGGGAAATCAGAATTTGTGTTATCAGAAGCAGAACGAAAATCACTTCTGAAAATTGCGAGAAAAACACTTGAGAATTATTTTGCAAAAAAGGCAGAAGAAATCCTGAAGCCGGAAGAAATGACTCCCACGCTTGCATCGTATTGTGGTGCATTTGTAACTTTACATATTGATGGGCGTTTGCGTGGCTGTATTGGACGAATGACAGGAAACCAGCCTTTGTACAAACTAATCAGTGAAATGGCAATATCGGCAGCATTTCACGACCATAGGTTTTCGCAACTTCAAAGCAATGAACTAAAAAATGCGGAAATAGAAATTTCGGTACTTTCGCCTATGAAAAAAATCGATGCTATTTCGGAAATAGAATTGGGCAAACATGGTATTCTGATTGAAAACGGTTATCGTTCTGGTGTATTTTTGCCGCAAGTTGCCTCTGAAACAGGCTGGAATCTTGAAGAATTTCTCGGACATTGCGCCCGCGATAAAGCCGGTTTAGGTTGGGAAGGCTGGAAGACCGCAAATATTTATATTTTTACGGCAACGGTATTTTCGGAGTAACGTATATTGAATTATTCCCAAATACCTGCAATTTTCTGCGTACATTTAGGGCAATTATTTTCAAGAATGTTATTCCGGATAATTCTGTAACCTTTTCTTTCTATAAGCAATTCTCCACAGTTTGGGCAGTATGTATTTTCAGAATCTAATCTTGATACATTACCCAAATAAACATATTTTATCCCACAATTGTTTGCAATTTTTTCAGCCTGTAACAAAACCTCCATAGGGGTAGCGGGAATGTTAAACAGTTTATAGTTTGGGAAAAATCTGCTTATATGTAATGGCGTTTCTATTAGCCCGTTATTTACCATCCACAGGCATAATTTATCAAAATCTTTTAAATTATCAGTGTATTCAGGAATGAGCAAATGTGTAATTTCTAACCAAACATTTTTTTCTTTAAGCGTTAAAATTGTTTCGAGAACAGGTTCCAACGAGCCTCCTGTTAATTTACGATAAACGTTATTTTCCATACTTTTCAGATCAATATTCGCTGCATCGATATAATTGCAAAGTTCGTTGAGCGGTTCGGGATTGATGTAACCGTTGGAAACAATCACAGTTTTAATACCTTCTATATGCGCAATTTTTGCAGTATCGAGCATGTATTCGTAAAAAACAGTTGGTTCGGTATAGGTAAAAGCGATGCTTTTTTGATGATGGATTTTTGCCTGCTCAACAACTGCTTCAGGTGATAAATCATATTGACGGATTTCGTTTGGAGTAGTTTGTGAGATGGAATAATTCTGACAGTTTAAACAACGAAAGTTACAACCTGCTGTGGCAAGTGAAAAGATTTCTGTTCCCGGGAAGAAATGATACAATGGCTTTTTCTCGATAGGATCAACGCTCAGCGAGCATGGATTGCCGTAAGTTGTGGAAAACAATTCGCCGTTGATATTGATACGAACTTTACAATAACCTGCATGGCCTTCGGCAACTATACAGTTATGAGGGCAAAGGTGGCAATTTACAGCACTATTCGGAAGTTTCTCGTAAAAAAGTGCAAGTTTGAAATTTGAATTATTATGCGTGGATGATTGCATTGTTTGGCATATCATCTTATCTAAAAAAATTAATATTGAGCTATTATCTTACGTTTTTCTTTATCGGAATGCCAAATTTAATAATTTCATTAACAATAGGATTCTGAAGATTAAAGTCAATTTTCAAAAAAGGGTGAGGTTCAATTCTTAAATCAATTTTTCTTCTTAGTTTCATCATTTCTATCTGAGCATCAATAATGTCAGAAACATTTTTAACAACTATAGCTATATCTATATCACTATCTTCATGATTTGTGCCTTTTGCAAAAGAGCCAAACATGTATGCTTGTGATATTGAATATTTATTTCCGATAAAATCAATATAACGATTGGCTATTGTTAAAGCTTCTGTTTTATCCATTGTTGTAGTATTTTAATTTTCTCAATCCATTCAGATGTGAAATCAACAGTGCATTTTTTATAAAAGGCTTCTTTATAAGTATCATAACGAGCATTAATATTAAATGTCGATATTGTATCTAACCAGTCAAGGTATTCTTCTGTGAAATTTAACCCCGATTTAGAAGCCAATTTAGTTAAATCATGAGTAAAAGGAGCATGGTTATTCGTGTTTGTTACTATGGCAGCTTTAATAAGTCGTTCTAAAACTATATGTCCGATAACAATGCCCAATGATAATCTTTTGAATCATACAAATGCTGCATTGTGACCAAATCTTTATCAGACGAATTCAGCCAGTATTGAAAAATTTTTGAACTGTCAATCTTATCTTCCATCAGTTTTTCTTCAAAGATAATACTTATTCAGCCATTTAAAAACTTTTCCAAAGTTTAAAAAACTTTGGAAAAGTTAAAGAAAAAGATCTACTCTATGCTAAACTTATATATACACCATTCATCGTATTTTTGCCCCGGTCGTAAAACCGGACTTGGGAAAAATGGAATATTTGGTGAATTTGGGAAGCCCTGTGTTTCAAGACAAACAGCATCCTGACGATCGTAAGTTTTACCGAGTTTGCCGGTTTGCTTTTCAATCCAGTTGCCTGTATAAATCTGCATTCCGGGTTGAGTGGTCATAACTTCCATTTTTCGTCCGCTTACGGGTTCGTAAATATAACCAGCCAGCACGCAATCGCCCTGTTGCTCTTTGCGCAGGCACCAGTTATTGTCGATACCCCAGCCGGGCACATAAACTTCATCGTCAATTCTATCGCCAATTACTACAGGTTTCCGAAAATCGAAAGCAGTACCTTCAACCGGACGAATCTCTCCTGAAGGAGCAAACGATGCATCGAGAATGGTTACAAAATCGGCATTGATTTGCAGCAAATGATCTTTTATTGTTCCGTTTCCTGCGCCTTTCAGGTTGAAGTATGAATGTTGTGTTAGTCCGATTACAGTTGGTTTATCGGTAGTGGCTTCGTAATGAATACTCAGTTCGTTATCATTGGTAAGTTCATACGTACAGGTTACATCGAGATTTCCCGGATAACCTTCATCTCCATCCGGAGATAACAAGCCGAGTACAATTTTTGATTCAGAAACCGATTTCACATCCCAAACCAGGCTGTTAAACCCTTCGACACCTCCGTGTAAAGCATTGGTACCATTGTTTACTGCAAGCGAATATTCTTTACCGTCGATACTGAACTTTCCATCTTTTATTCGATTGGCAAACCGCCCGCAAACAGCGCCGTAATACTCTTCCTTTTCGATAATTTCTTCGAGCGTGTCAAAACCTAGTACCACATCATCGAATTTTCCATTTTTATCGGGAACAAACAAGCGAATAATTTTTGCTCCGTAATTGATAATATCAGCAGTCAACCCGTTTTTGTTTTTCAACGTAAACATCTTTACGGCTTTACCATTAATTATAATTTCATTTTCCATTTTTTATCATTTAACAAATAATTATTTTTTAAACCACAAAAGAACACATAAGGACACAAAAGAATAAAATATAATCTGAACTGTTTAATGTATTTTTAACTGCAAAAGAACAAAAATAAACAGACTTATTTTATGTATTTATTAACCACATAAGAACATATAAGAGAACAAAAGAATCAAGATTATTTATCAGGTAACAAATAATACAAGTTGTTTACATAGGTTTTATGGCCTTCGTCATATAAATTTAAAACATTAAAATTAAGCATTAGCCCTTTTGGAGAATCTAACAGATTCATGTAATTCATAAGTTTTGCAACGTGAATTGGCATAACTTCATCACATGCTTTAATTTCTACGACTAATATATCCTCAATCAGAAAATCACATCTAAAATCAACTTTCACATCAAAACCCTTGTATAAAATCGGGATTTTATATTCTGATTTAAATTTTATCTCTCTTTATTCGAGTTCTTTTTCAAAACATTTATGATAAACGCTCTCGAGCAAACCGGAACCAAGTCTTTTGTGGACTTCAATGGCTGCACCTGTAAGTCTGTATGTAAGATCGGTTAGATTACGATTTTGTCAACATTAAAGTATTTCAAAGTAAAAAAACAAAAGAAAATTAACTCCTAAATGATAATTCTCTTTTGTGTTCTTTTGTTTTCTTTTGTGGTTTTATAATGTTTCTGGATGTTTTATTTACTCAACCTTTTTAGCTCCATCGCCAATTTCGGCAATATAGAAATCGGGTTTAATGCCGATTTTAGCTTCATAAGCTGCTCCAACTTCTTTAATGAAAGTATCAATAGCTTCATCTTTAACCAATGAAACGGTACAACCACCAAAACCACCGCCCGTCATACGCGAGCCGATAACACCAACAATTTTCCATGCTTCTTCAGCCATGCAGTCGAGTTCCGGACCTGTAACTTCATAATCATCACGCAAAGAAACGTGCGAAGCATTCATCAATTTTCCGAACAAGGTAAGTTCACCGGCTTTGAGTGCTTTTACTGCATCGGAAGTGCGTTGAACCTCGCCTACAACGTGGCGGGCGCGTTTGTGAGCAACCGGATCGGTAATGGCGCTTTCAATAGCTGTAAATTCAGCTTCTGTCAATTCGGCCAGATATTTGAGCGGACGAATGGCATTGATTTGTTCAACAGCTTTTTTACACTCGGCAACACGCTGGTTGTAAGCGCCGGAATCAAGTTTGTGCGGGCTGTGCGTGTTCGAAATTACAATTTTTACACCTTCGAGTTTCACAGGTACAAGTTCAAACTCGAGCGTATCACAATTCAGATGCACAGCATGATCTTTCGCTCCATTAGCAGAAACAAACTGATCCATGATACCGCAATTTACCAAAGCAAATTCGTGCTCGGCTTTTTGTCCGATTTGTGCCAAAACTGTACGGTTGAAACCAGTGCCAAGTTGGTCGTTCATAGCAAGTGCCGTAACAACTTCGAGTGCTGCCGATGAAGAAAGACCTGCGCCGTTAGGCACATTACCCCAAATCAGAATATCGAAACCTTGTGTGATAGCCACACCGCGTTTAATAAACTGAGCCATTACTCCAAGGGGATAATTAACCCATGAATTTTCGATGCGCGTGGTAAGCTGATTAAAACTGAGTGTTACAATTTCAGGTTGATTCAGCGATTTGAAATTCATTACATTTTTATCGTTTTCAGCCAGAAGCAGATAAGTACCAAAACTCAATGCGCAGGGAAAAACTGCACCGCCATTGTAATCGGTATGTTCGCCAATAAGATTAACACGCCCGGGGGCAAAGTAAACTGCTTCGGCTGCTTTGCCATAAGTTGTTTGGAAAGCTGATTTTAATTCTTGAACTGTCATGATTTGATTCAATTTTTTTGGTTTTAAATTGGAATTATATAATTTATTTTTAATTTTTTGATGATACGGGACACAAAATAACAAAAAAACGAGA
>CAYQWD010000028.1:0-13438 GCA_964420955.1 uncultured Paludibacter sp.
AGAAACAGCTGCTACTATAAGTATTGGTACACCCGGAATTATTCACGGAGCAAAAACTTTGCTAATGCAGGACGAGGATGGACAAATAATTGAACCTTACTCCATTTCAGCCGGTTTGGATTATCCGGGAATCGGACCAGCACACGCACATTTTGCAAGAATTGGGCGCACAAAAGTTTATCCTGTAAATGATGATGAAGCCCTCGAGGCTGCTTTTGAACTAACCCGACTTGAAGGAATTATTCCGGCGATTGAATCTGCACACGCACTTGCAATTCTCAAAAAGTATAAAGGAATATTTAAAGCTGATGATATTGTGGTGCTTACTGTTTCGGGGCGCGGCGATAAAGATATGGACACTTATGTAAAGTATTTTAAAACAGAATCGTAACTCTTCAAATTGTTGATTTGAAATATATTATTGATTATTACAACAAGATATTATGAATAAAGTAATGAAAATATCAAACGAAACTGATTTGAGTGCAGGAACCAAGCTTTATGTCAAATCCCGCACTATGCTTGCCGATATGCAAACACCGGTAGGTATTTATCTGAAAGTGCGTGATTTATATACAAATTCTGTCTTACTTGAAAGTTCCGATTATCATGGAATGGAAAACAGTTTTTCCTATATTGCTTTTTGCCCTATAGGAGGAATTTCGGTTAATAACTTCCTGATTGTGGAAGAATATCCTGATGGTTCTCAGGTAGAAACGCAGGTAACTGATAAAATGACTGTGGCAGACAGATTTGATGTTTTTTTGAGAAATTTTCAAATTGTAAAAAATGAAAGTAAACTGAATATCAACGGACTTTTTGGCTATTCATCCTACGAATCGGTGCAGTATTTTGAGGATGTAAAACTGAAAGCCCGCGCTACGGTTCCCGGCGACATGCCCGGTTTGCATTATGTGTTTTTCAAATATATTATTGCTATCAATCATTTCAATAATGAACTTACGATTATCGAAAATCTTCTTGAAGGTGAAACTTCATCTATTCCAAATATTGAAAGAATATTAGCTAATAACAATATAGCCACCTACAAATTTGAAACTGTAGGTGAGGAGCGATGCGATATTTCCGATGAGGATTTCCGCGAAATGGTTCGACGTGGTAAAGAAGAATGCTACAAAGGAAATGTATTTCAGATTGTACTTTCGCGCAGGTTTTACCAACAATATAAAGGAGATGACTTTATGCTTTATCGCACATTACGTTCGGTGAATCCGTCACCATATTTGTTTTATTTTAATTTTGGCGATTTTCGTATCTTTGGGTCTTCGCCCGAAGCGCATTTGGTGGTGGATGCCAAAAAAGGAAAAGCATTTATCAAACCTATTGCAGGCACATTCCGTCGTACAGGAAACGATGAAAAGGATGCTGAACTGGCTGAAAAACTCAGCAAGGATAAAAAGGAAAATGCTGAACATGTGATGCTTGTAGATTTGGCGCGAAACGATTTGAGCCGTAATACCGATGAAGTAACAGTGGATGTGTATCGTGAAGTTCAGTATTATTCGCATGTTATTCATTTGGTATCTTCTGTAAGCGGAAAGCTTCGTCCTGAAACAAAAGTAATTAAGTTGTTTGCCGATACTTTTCCGGCAGGAACGCTTTCGGGAGCGCCTAAAATCAGAGCTATGCAGCTGATTGATAGTATTGAACCACACGATCGTGGTCCTTATGGCGGCTGTTTGGGGTATATTGGTTTCGATGGAAGTTTCAATCAGGCAATTACCATTCGTTCGTTTGTAAGTAAAAACAACACGCTTTATTATCAGGCAGGTGCAGGTGTGGTCGCAAAATCGGACGAAGAAAGTGAACTTCAGGAAGTAAATAATAAACTGGCAGCATTAAAACGCGCTGTGGAAGTCGCATCAAAATTTACAATTTAAAGATTTACAATTTACGATTGGATTGAAGTGAAAAATTAAACTATTCAAACTTCAAACTATTCAAACTTTTCAATACTTTCAAACAATTTAAAATGAATATTTTAGTTTTCGACAATTACGATTCCTTTACATACAATTTGGTGCATGCAGTGAAAAAACTGGGTTTCAACAATGTGGAAGTGCATCGGAATGATCAGATTTCATTGGAAGAAATTTCGCGTTTCGACAAAATTATCCTATCGCCGGGACCTGGCGTGCCTTCGGAATCGGGCATTTTGCTGGATGTGATTAAAACCTATGCACCTCTGAAGCCTATTTTGGGGGTTTGCCTGGGCGAACAGGCTATTGCCGAAGCTTTTGGCGGAAGATTGATAAATTTGCCTAATGTGCATCATGGAGTGAGTTCTGTAGTTGACATAATTGAAGATGATATTTTATTTAATGGTCTCGACAAGAAACTCGAAGTAGGACGATATCATTCGTGGGCAGTGCAGAAGGAAAGTTTGCCTGAATGTTTGAAAATCACCGCTGTGGATGAGGAAGGAATGATAATGGCTTTAGCTCACAGGGAGTACGATGTGCGTGGAGTTCAGTTTCATCCCGAGTCGGTTCTGACACCCAAAGGTGAGGAAATGTTGAAAAATTGGCTACAGAGTTAATCAATATGTTAAAGCGACAAACCTAATTTTTTTGTATTGCTAAATATTTCGTTGCGATAAAAAAAGCAATAAATTTTGGACTTAAATTGATAATAGAGAAATAATTACTATATTTGCGAATATATTCGTTGCGAAATTATTCGCAACGAACCAAAATCTATAAATCAAATGAATAATCCATTTAAATTTGGTTCTGTTGTATCTGAAGACTATTTCACAGACAGACACGAAGAATACGAAAAACTAAAGCAAATTATATCGAGTGAAAATCATGTAATAATGATGGCTCCTCGAAGATTTGGAAAAACAAGTTTGGTAAACAAGGTTATAAATTCAATTGATAGACCGGTGATATGGCTTGACTTACAACTTTTAACAGGTGTTTCCGATTTTGCAAGTCAGTTATTAAAACAGCTTTTTAAAAAATATCCATTTGAAAAACTAAAATTTTTGATAGGGAATTTTCGATTTGTGCCAACTATAGAGCTCGATCCGGCTTCAAATAATATAGAAATAAGCTTTCAGACAAGAGTTGAATCTTTTGTCCAATTGGAAGATGTTTTTAATTTGATTGATAAATTAGGCCAAGATAAAGCTAAGCCTATAGTGGTTTTAGACGAGTTTCAGGAGCTATTGAATTTGGATAAATCATTAGATAAAAAACTGCGTTCTGTGATTCAATTTCATAAGAATGTGAACTATATACTAATAGGAAGTGCAGAGACATTGATGAAGCAAATTTTCGAGAATAAAAAATCGCCATTTTATCATTTTGGTCAAATATTTATTTTGAATAAAATTCCCCTAAGGGATTTTCGGAAGTTTTTAGATAGCCGATTTACAAATATAACTGAAAAACATTCTGAAATTACTGATTCAATACTTGAGTTTTCAAAATGTCATCCATATTACACCCAACAATTGGCTTTTCATATATGGATGAAAATTGAAAGGGAACAAACATCAGAAAATGCAGTAAATAATACTATATCAGACATTATTATGCTACATGACAATGATTTTGAACGTATTTGGAATAATTTCAATAAAACAGATAAAAAAATTCTAATAGGTATTGCATTTAGCGATTCAAAATTATTGACAGACGAATTTAAATCTAAAAATAATTTGAAAGCTTCAAGTACCGTTTTTAGTGGATTAAAGCGACTTCAGGAAAAAGGAGTACTCTTAAAAACCGATAAATTTGAATTTGATGATCCTTTTTTCAAAGAATGGATAATAAAAAAAAGAAGTGAAAATTAAATTCTTTCCCTTAACAGGAGAGTCGAATATTATTATGAAACAAATACTAAACAGATTATTCGACCATGAGTCGCTCACACGCGAAGAGGCTTCGGCAGTAATGAAAAACATAGCAGCAGGCACTTACAGCGATGCACAGATAGCTGCTTTTATATCTGTCTATCTGATGCGCAGCATCGAACTTGAAGAAGTGATAGGATTTCGTAATGCACTGCTCGAACTGGCTGTTCCAATGGATTTGTCGGAATTTGATGCACTCGATATTGTGGGAACCGGTGGTGATGGAAAAAATACATTCAATATATCCACTTGCAGTTGTTTTGTTGTGGCCGGAGCGGGCTATATAGTTGCCAAGCATGGAAATTACGGTGCAACATCGGTGAGTGGCTCGTCGAATGTGCTCGAATATTACGGTGCTAAATTCACAACTGATATTGATATTGTAAAAAAATCGCTCGATGAAGCAGGTTTTGCTTATCTTCACGCACCATTTTGCAATCCGGCCATGAAAAATGTCGCACCTGTTCGTAAAAGTCTAGGCGTGCGTACATTCTTTAATGTGCTTGGCCCGCTTATCAGTCCGGTACGTCCTAATTATCAGTGTCTTGGTGTTTATAATCTGAAAATGATGCGGCTTTACAATTACATTTATCAAAATTTAGGTGTGCAGTATTCGGTGGTACACAGTCTCGATGGCTACGACGAGATTTCGCTGACAGACACAACTAAAATAATGACTAATGCCGGTGAGTTTGTTTTTACACCCGAAGAGCTTGGTTTTCAACGATTGAAACAGGAAGATTTGTGGGGAGGAAGTACGATTGACCAAGCAGCCCGAATCTTTATGAATGTGCTTGAGAATAAAGCCACTGAAGCGCAAAAAAATGCAGTGATCATTAATTCGGCTGTGGCCATTCAAACGCGAATGCCCTTAAAATCACTAAAACAATGTATTGAAGAAGCTGTGCATTCGCTTGAAGGTGGTTATGCTAAGAGTGTTTTCAGGAAATTTGTTGAAATTTACAGATAAGCCAATTAATTGACAAAATATTTGATACATTTACACATCAAAAAATGACAATTCTTGACAAAATAATAGCATATAAAAAAACAGAAGTTTTTAATGCAAGGCAATCCACTTCAATTTCCGAACTTGAAAAATCCCCTAATTTTGCACGTAGGTGTTTGTCGCTGAAAAACAATCTTTTAAATTCCGAATCCGGTATTATTTCTGAATTTAAGCGCAAATCGCCTTCGCTGGGTTGGATAAAAGAGAGTGTTGATGTGATAAAAGTTGCTTCGGGTTATTGTGAAGCTGGCGCTTCGGGAATTTCAATTCTTACTGATTCTGAATTTTTTGGCGGTTCGGCGCACGATTTGATAAATGCTCGCCCATATGTAACTTGTCCTATTTTGAGAAAGGATTTTGTGATTAACGAATATCAACTTTATGAGGCAAAAGCATTGGGCGCCGATGTAATTCTGCTGATTGCGGCTGCGCTTACAGTTGATCAAACCCTCAAGTTGGCTGAAAAAGCGCATGAACTCGGACTCGAAGTTCTGCTTGAAGTGCATAATGCTGAGGAACTTGCTCATGCCAATGATAGCGTGGATATGCTGGGAGTCAATAACAGGAATCTGAAAACTTTCGAACAAAGTATTCTGACCTCATTTGATTTGGCAGCTCTTATTCCTGATAAGTTTGTAAAAGTAAGCGAAAGTGGAATTTCTTCGGTCGAAACAGTAAAGGAACTCCGAAAAATAGGTTATCGTGGTTTTTTAATGGGGGAGAATTTTATGAAGGATGAAAATCCGGAAGAGTCGTTAAAATTATTTATCAGCAAATTGAATTTGTAAGATTTATTTCATCGAAATACCGTAATTTTAAAAAAATGTCTCCATCTTTGCAGTTAAACTAAAATTTTATACTGCAGAGGTGGTTTTGTATTGTAAGGAATCGCCCAAAATTAGAATATTTTTTATGTTTTATCGTGAAATAGACACACAGGAGCAACTTTGGGAGTTGTTGGAAAATGAAGAAATAGTTAAGAACGTGGTTTTTCAGAATGTAAATTTTGAAGTTATATCAGCAATAGCCCAAAAAGCTGAATATCACAACTGCATGTTTATGGGTTGTGTATTACCTGTATCCTGGGAGGCTGAAAAAACTTCAAAAAGCCTTGTGTTCCCAAAAATCGATGTGCCTTTCAATGTATATATTCCATGTCTTTATAATAAAGAGAAGTTGTACGCCAATTATGTATTGGGAAAACCTGATACTTTTGCCAATACTTACGATCAGAAAATTTACCGGCATTATCTTGAAACAAGTAAACATGCCCGAAACATTAAAGAAATGCTTGCCCGCCGCATTCACGACCATTCTATAAGCGAAGCGCTGAACGAATTTCTTTCAAATTATCATGAAAAGAAAGTAGTTGCAATAATGGGTGGTCACAGTTTAAAACGTGATGAAAAAGTGTTTTTCCAGATAGCTTTACTTAGTAAAAAACTCACTGAAGAGGGTTATTTGATGATTTCCGGTGGCGGTCCGGGAGCTATGGAAGCCACACATGTTGGCGCCTGGTTTGCTGGAAAGTCCGATTTGCTGCTCGAGCAAGCATGCTTAACATTGGGTAAAGCGCCCGATTATAAACATCCACTGTGGCTCGAAGTAGCTTTGGATGTTATCAGTATGCATCCCGAGCCTCAATATGAAAGTGTAGGAATTCCTACATGGCATTACGGTCACGAGCCCTCAACACCATTTGCTACACGAATAGCAAAATACTTTGAGAACAGCATTCGCGAAGAAGGTTTGCTTTCAATTGCAAAAGGGGGAATTATTTTTACTCCCGGAAGCGCAGGAACTTTGCAGGAAATTTTTCAGGAAGCTGTTCAGAATCATTATCTGGTGTTTGGTTATGCCAGTCCGATGATATTCTTTAATACATCCTACTGGAACAGTTACATACCTGTAGTGCCGTTTTTCAAACAAATGATAAAAGAAGAAAAATATAAAAATCTAATATTTTCGGTTTTTGATAGCAGTGAAGAGGTAATAGAAGAACTTAATCGTTTTACGGATCACTGCTCAAATACATCCGATACAAATCAATAAATAATATGGCTGAAAATTTAAAGAAAAACAAAAGTCCGTGGACATGGATTCCGACACTTTATTTTGCGCAGGGAATTCCTTATGTAGTAGCTATGACTGTTTCGGTGATTATGTATAAACGTTTAGGAATCTCAAATACCGACATTGCGCTTTACACAAGTTGGTTATATTTGCCATGGGTAATAAAACCATTTTGGAGTCCGTTTGTTGATTTGCTGAAAACCAAACGCTGGTGGATTGTAACCATGCAATTGCTTATTGGTGCCGGACTGGCAGGAGTGGCATTTCTGATTCCCGTGCCATTTTTCTTTAAAGCTACATTGGCCGTTTTTTGGTTGATTGCTTTTAGTTCGGCCACACACGATATTGCCGCCGATGGTTTCTATATGCTTGCGCTCGACAGTGGTCAGCAATCGTTTTTCGTGGGAATTCGAAGTACTTTTTATCGTATCGCCATGATTTCCGGTCAGGGATTGCTGATAATTTTGGCAGGAGTTATGGAGCGATTGACAGGAAATATTAAACTCTCATGGACGATAACTTTTTTTGTACTTACCGGTGTATTTGTTCTCCTAATGATTTACCATCGATTTATACTTCCAAAACCTGATAATGATAAATCGGGAGCTGACACAAATGCAAAACAAATTTTTCGCGAATTTGCTGTAACTTTTATTTCTTTTTTCAAAAAGAAACATGTTTGGATTGCTTTAACCTTTATGCTGGTATTTAGGCTTGGTGAATCGATGCTGGTAAAAATAGCTTCACCTTTTTTGCTTGATGGAAGGGAAACTGGAGGACTTGGACTGTCGACCGAACAGGTTGGAGTGGTTTACGGAACAGTAGGAGTTATTGCATTAACGCTTGGAGGAATATTAGGTGGAATTGCTGCATCGCGAAAAGGTTTGAAATTTTGGATTTTTCCAATGGGACTTAGCATAACACTTCCAAATATTGTTTACGTTTTACTTTCTGCCTATCAACCACACAATTTGTGGATAATAAACACTTGTGTGGCTGTCGAACAATTTGGATATGGTTTTGGTTTTGCGGCTTATTTGCTTTACATGATTTATTTTGCCGATGGCGAACATAAAACAGCACATTATGCTTTTTGTACGGGTTTCATGGCATTAGGAATGATGTTGCCGGGAATGGCAGCAGGCTGGTTGCAGGAGATGGTAGGTTATCAGAATTTCTTTCTTATAATTGTTGCTTGTACAATTCCCACACTTGCCGTAATTCCGTTTATGAAAATAGATAAAAATTTTGGAATTAAGAAAAAGAAAAATAATTAATTTATATGGCAAGAAATAAAAAGCCGCTCCCGCTTTTACAGAATATTAAAATTTCCGCATTGGCTGCCGAAGGGAAAGCAATAGCAAAAGTAAATGATATTGTAGTGTTTGTACCCCATGTAGTTCCGGGGGATGTAGTTGATTTGCAGGTAACCAAAAAGAAAAGCCACTTTATGGAAGCGCGGGCAGTGCATTTTCATAAATACTCCGATGACAGAACTGAACCAGTATGCGAGCATTTCGGCGTGTGTGGTGGTTGTAAATGGCAAATGTTACCCTATAATATTCAATTACAGTTCAAACAACAACAAACAATTGAGCAGCTTGCCAGAATTGGAAAAATTGATTTGCCCGTAGTTTCTTCTATTTTAGGAGGGAAGAAAACCGAATTTTATCGCAATAAACTGGAATTTACATTTTCGAATAAGCGATGGCGTACTTACGAAGAGATGATTGAAGAAAAACAGTTTGATACGATGAATGCTGTAGGTTTTCACATTCCCGGTCAGTTCGATAAAGTGCTCGATATCAACAAATGCTGGTTGATGGATGATGTATCGAACCAAATACGCAACGAAATTAGAAGATATGCACTCGAAAAAGAACTTACGTATTTCGATTTACGTGCTCAGGTGGGTTTCCTACGTACAATGATGGTTCGGACTACTTCCACTGGTGAATTGATGGTAATTGTGGTTTTTTATTACGATGAAGCCGAAACCCGTGATGCCTTGCTGCAAAATATCGCTGAAAAATTTCCGCAAATCACATCGCTTTTATATATAATCAATCCCAAAGCCAACGATACTATAACTGACAGGGAAGTGTTTGTTTTCAAAGGCGCTGATTGTATCTACGAAGAAATGGAAGGTTTGAAATTCAAAATCGGACCGAAATCATTTTTTCAGACCAACACTGAACAAGCTTATGAATTGTATAAAGTGGCGCGCAACTTTGCCGGACTAACCGGAAACGAAACTGTTTACGATTTATATACAGGAACAGGTACAATCGCATTGTTTGTTGCCGGCAAATGTAAAGAAGTTATTGGCATCGAATATGTGCCCGAAGCCATTGAGGATGCAAAGGTAAATGCCGAACTGAATGAAATCAGGAATGCGAAATTTTTTGCAGGCGACATGAAAGATATTTTCACCGAAGCATTTTTCGCCGAACATGCCAAACCAGATATTATCATAACTGACCCGCCGCGCACCGGCATGCACAATGATGTGATTGAAGCAATTCTGAAAGCTGACCCGAAAAAAATTGTATATGTCAGTTGTAATCCTGCAACGCAGGCACGCGATGTGAATTTGTTGAGTGTAAACTATAAAGTTACCCGATTTCAACCTGTAGATATGTTTCCGCATACGCATCATGTTGAAAACGTATTGTTGTTGGAAAAATTATAACTTTTCCGAAGTTCTTAAACCTTGGAAAAGTTATATTTATTTTTTGAATCGACATCAATAAACCTGTGCCGGCAATAGAAAATCATGATGGTGTTGATTCTGTGCCCTTTCATTGTTGGCGTGCATTTCTTATTTATTTTCTGAACATTGCATGACAAGCAACATCAAGGGAGATGTATGGAGTTTTTCTCTGGCAAAAAAAAATCTTGCGCATTAAATTAATAATTTTTAGCAGGATTACAAGATTTGATTTTTGTGAATTTTGCAGGTAAAAATTTTTTCTGTTATTTTACAAAACAATTACGTATTACTAAGTTGAAAATTTAATTTAATTATGTCATTAGAAATCAGGGAGGTAAAATCGAAAGGAGATTTAAACAACTTTATAAAGTTTGGAATTAAGTTATATGAAAACTCTGAATTTGCGGCTCCACCACTAAAAATGGACGATAAGTTGAATCTTACAAAGGGAAAGAATCCTGCACTTGAGTTTTGCGAAACTGCATATTATTTGGCATATAAAAACGATAAAATTGTCGGAAGAATTGCCTGTATTATTAATCCGGTAGCAAACGAAACATGGAATCATAAATATGCCCGTTTCGGTTGGATTGATTTTATCGATGATTATGATGTGTCTAAAGCTTTGTTCGATACGGCAACTGAATGGGCACAGTCCAAAGGTATGAATGGTTTGCATGGACCGCTCGGTTTTACCGATTTCGATAAAGAAGGTTTATTGATAGAAGGTTTCGACAAAAAAAGCACACTTGCAACAATTTATAATTATCCTTATTATCCACAGCATTTCGAAAAATATGGTTTCGAAAAAGAAGCCGACTGGAAAGAATATCTGATAACAGTTCCTGAGGTTTTTCCTGAAAAATTTTTCAGAATAGCAGAAATTGTTAAGCAGAAATTTGAACTAAAATCAGTTAAAGTAAAATCGCGCAAAGAAATTGTCGGTAATTACGGGACAAAGATTTTTGAACTGTTAAATCTTTGTTATAAAGATTTGTTTGGATTTACAAAACTGAATCAAAAGCAAATTGATTTTTATATAAAGTTATATTTTAGTTTTGTTCAGCTTGATATTATTTCTCTGGTAGTAGATAAAGATAATAATGTTGTAGCTTTGGGAATAGCCATGCCGAGTTTTACAAAAGCTTTACAGAAGGCAAAAGGAAAACTTTTTCCATTTGGCTGGTATTACATGCTGAGAGCATTTAAGAAGAATGATATTATCGATTTATATTTAATTGCCGCACATCCCGACTATCAAAATAAAGGTGCAATATCCCTCGTATTTGTTGATATTATGAAAGGAGCTGCAAAACATGGCTACAAATTTGCCGAATCGAATCCGGAACTCGAATCGAATCTGAAGATGTCGAGCCAATGGGGTAGTTTTGAGCACATTAATCATAAACGAAGACGGGTGTTTATTAAGAAAATTTGACACCTGACCTCACCATCATTAATCGTGAGGAAATTCTACAGTGGGACGAGCAGGCAGGGAAACAAAGGAACGAATAGAGAACAAAGAGCAAGGAACATGGAACATGAAACTTGAAGCGCGAAATAAAAAAAATGACACGCAGATTTGATTTTTTGGTAATCGGTAGTGGAATTGCCGGAATCAGTTTTGCACTCAAAGCTGCAAAATACGGCAAGGTGGCATTGCTAAGTAAAACTCTGCTTGAAGAAACAAATACTTCGTATGCACAGGGTGGTATTGCTGCGGTTACTTATGAACCTGACAGTTTTGAAAAACATATTCAAGACACAATGATTGCAGGCGATGGTAACTGTAATTATGCTGCTGTGGAAAAAGTAGTTAAAGAAGCTCCGGCACAAATTAAGGAATTGTTGAATTGGGGAGTGGATTTCGATAGAACTAATAACGGAAATTTTGATTTGCATCGCGAAGGTGGTCATTCTGAATTTCGTATTTTACATCATAAAGACAATACAGGTTATGAAATTCAGAAAAGTTTGGTTCAGAAAGTGCGAAATACTCCAAATATTGAAGTCTTAGAAAATTATTTTGCCATCGAAATTCTTACTCAGCATCATTTGGGAGATATTGTTACACAACACACACCAAATGTAGAATGTTACGGAGCTTATGTTTTAAATCAGCAAAGCAATCACATTCATACTTTTCTGGCAAAAGTAACCCTGCTTGCAACAGGCGGAATTGGCAGTGTTTATGCCACAACTACCAATCCTTCTATAGCTACCGGCGATGGAATAGCCATGGTGCATCGTGCACGGGGTGTTATTAAAGACATGGAGTTTGTACAGTTTCATCCAACCGGGCTTTATGAACCGGGCAAACGACCAACATACTTGATTACTGAAGCTATTCGCGGTTATGGTGCAATACTTCGCTGCCGCGATGGACGTGAATTTATGCAAAAGTACGATGAAAGAGGTTCGTTAGCTCCGCGCGATATCGTGGCACGGGCTATCGACAACGAGATGAAATTGCAGGGACACGATTTTGTTTATCTCGATGTAACCCATAAAAATCCCGCAGAAACAAAAGCCCATTTCCCAAATATTTACAAAAAATGTTTGGAATGTGGTATTGATATTACCAAAGATATGATTCCGGTTTCGCCTGCACAGCATTATTTGTGCGGTGGAATTGTAGTTGATTTAAATGCAAAAACTTCCATAAAAAGATTGTATGCCGCCGGTGAATGTTCATGTACCGGTTTGCACGGCGCTAATCGACTTGCATCAAACTCATTAACCGAAGCCATAGTGTATGCTGAGGCGGCTGTAAACGATGCCCTGAAAGAGATAGAAAATATTAAACATAATGAATTTATTCCCGACTGGAATGATGAAGGAACTCGCTTACCGGAAGAAATGGTACTCATAACGCAAAGTTTTCGGGAAGTAGAACAAATTATGAACTCTTATGTAGGTATTGTACGCTCAAATTTACGATTGAAAAGAGCAATGGCACGATTGGAGCTCATTTTTCGTGAAACTGAAGATTTATTCGAACGATCGGTTGTGTCGCGCGAAATTTGTGAACTGCGAAACGTCATCAGCGTTGCTTATCTTATCATAAAACATGCGCTAAGACGTAAGGAAAGCAGAGGACTGCATTTTACAATTGATTACCCCAAACGAATGCGTACCGACAATTCAACAGATTACAGATATTTTATTGATAATGTTTAAAGATGAATCGAAATATTCCTTTGATATTCTTTTTGATTTCTGTTTTAATGCTAACTGCTCAAAATAGGATCAATAATGATATTAGAACTCATACGGAAAGATCTGATACAGAGTGGAATAAGCAAATCGGCGATATTTCGCAGACTCAATCTATAGTGCTTGCCGAAGGTATTTCGTACAATGCAAATGCTGAAGGTATTCTTTTAAACCTTGCCAAACCTACAGGCAATGTAAAACTTTTTGCCCTTACAGGTGAAGTTTTCTGGAGCGGAAATCTGGTGCAGGGCAGGTTTTTTATTCCTGCAAAACCCGGTATATATTTTTTGAGAATCAACAATAAAAGCTATAAAGTGGTTTGTAAATAAAATTGACATTAATACTCCCTAACCCCCTGTAGGAGGAATACTGTTGGAATTGTTTTACTACATCATTAATAGCTAATTCATAAAACAAAAGCATTTTTATGTAAAATTCTATTTTGTTTCATAATTCAATTTTGTATTTTTATTCTAAGTACATGACACAAATTTATATATATGATTTTAAGAAAATAGAACGCTGATTTACGCTGATTAAAAGG
>CAYQWD010000029.1:0-13426 GCA_964420955.1 uncultured Paludibacter sp.
AAATGGAAAAAAGGATTTTGGAGAGGGGAACAAGTCAGTGCAAGTAATAATGTTTCTGCGTTGTTTTAATTATTTGACTTATAGTATGATAAACATGCGAAAGTTGAGTGATATATAAATTTTTGTCATTTACTTAGCGCAGATTTATAAAAAGGTTATTAAAGTTAGTAATGTGGTTAGAAACTGCATCACCCCTCTCATTTCAAACATCCTCAGAAAGGGGTATTAAAATGTATTATTCTTAAAATTCAATCCTTCCCAAAAAAATCCTACCTTTGCATTTTAAGAAATGAAAAATAGTATGCATTCTACCGAAGATAAATTAAGGGAATTTAAGCGGTTGCTTCATATATTGTCAGAATTACGTGAAAAATGTCCGTGGGACAGAGAACAGACTTTTGAAAGTTTGCGGGTACAGACTATCGAAGAAGTGTACGAACTTGCGGATGCAATTCTGAACAACGATATGCAGAATATCAGCAAAGAAATAGGGGATTTGCTGCTTCATGTAGTTTTCTACGCACAAATGGGCAGCGAAACCGGCGATTTTGATATGTACGATGTTTGCAAATCGCTGAACGAGAAACTGATATTCCGTCATCCGCATGTGTTTGGCGAAACCAAAGCGAATAATGCCCAAGTGGTGGAGCAAAACTGGGAGCAGCTGAAACTGAAGGAAAAAGGTGGAAATAAAACGGTGCTTTCGGGTGTGCCTGTGTCGCTACCGGCATTGATTAAAGCGCATCGCATACAGGATAAGGCACGCAGCGTGGGCTTCGACTGGGAGGAACGCGCGCAGGTGTGGGGCAAAGTGCAGGAAGAAATTGACGAATTGAAATCGGAAATCGATGCCATGGACAGGGATAAAATGGAGGATGAATTCGGAGATGTACTTTTCAGCCTGATCAATGCTGCACGGTTGTACGATATCAATCCTGAAAATGCGCTGGAACGCACCAACCGTAAATTCATAAACCGTTTCAATTATCTCGAATCGAAAACCATAAAGTTGAATCGCGACCTTAAAAGTATGACACTTGCCGAAATGGACGAGATTTGGGAAGAAGCAAAGAAAATTAACTTACCCCCAACCCCTGAAGGGGAGGAATAGAATGTTTAACTTTTCCAAAATTCCAAAACATTCGAAAAGTTAATGCCAACTTAATGTTGATATCCAATTATCAGATTGTTGAGAATGTTAAAATTATATGTTTAATTGGTAAATAGTTAAATAGTAAATAGTTAAATTGGTAAATAGTAAATTGATAAATAGTAAATAGTAAATAGTTAAATTGTAAATATCTCTAATGCTTTATCCGCAACATTTCGAACAAAAAACAGATTTTACAACCATTCGTCGGTTGCTGAAGGAAAAATGTCTCAGTACGCTTGGGGAAGAGCAGGTGGACGGGATACAATTTTCGTCGGATTTCGTGTTGATAGAAAAACTGCTGAACCAAACCGATGAAATGATGCAGGTGTTAACTGCTGATAGTGAAGAATTGCCTGTGGGCGATTTTTTTGATATTCGTCACGCTTTGGCACTTGTACGTGTGGAAGGACTATTTCTCGACGAGTCTGAAGTTTTCGGACTCTGGCGTGCACTCGAGGCTGTCCGAAAATTAGTGGCATTTCTTACCCGCAGGGATGTAAATCCGTATCCGCATTTATCCGAACTTTTGCCTGGTACTGATACTTTTCCTGTGATTATTACAAGAATTGAAGCTATTCTGAATAAATTCGGAAAAATTAAGGACAATGCCTCACACGAACTTTCCCGTATCCGTTACGATATACATCAGACTCAAAATTCGGTTTCACGTATTTTGAACGCTATTTTGCGACAGGCACAAGCCGATGGTTTTGTGGAAAAGGATGTAGCGCCAGCCATACGTGAAGGGCGTTTGGTCATTCCGGTTTCTCCGGCATTCAAGCGAAAAATAAGCGGTATCGTTCACGATGAATCAGCAACCGGAAAAACAGTTTTTATCGAACCGCAACAAGTTGTAGAGGCTAATAACCGTATACGTGAGCTGGAAGGGGAGGAGCGAAGGGAAATTATTCGCATCCTGGTTGAATTTACAAATTTCATTCGTCCGTTTAACGATGAAATTTTGGCATCGCAATATTTTCTCGGAACGATAGATTTTTTGCGTGCGAAAGCGCTTTTTGCTGTCGAAATTAATGCAATAAAGCCCCGAATCGAAAATCTTTGCCAGGTTGACTGGTACAAAGCCAGACATCCTTTGTTGTTTTTATCGCTTAAGAAGCAGAAAAAGGAAGTGGTTCCGCTTGATATAATGCTGAATGAAAAACAACGGATTTTGCTGATTTCCGGTCCGAATGCAGGCGGAAAATCGGTTTGTCTGAAAACTGTAGCTCTGCTGCAGTTCATGTTGCAGTGCGGATTGTTGATTCCTGTGCACCACAGCAGTTCAACAGGAGTTTTCGAGCGGCTTTTTATCGATATCGGCGATGAACAGTCCATCGAAAACGATCTCTCGACATACAGTTCGCATTTGCTGAACATGAAATACTTTATCAGAAACTGTAATCCTAAAACTCTTTTACTCATAGATGAATTCGGAACAGGAACCGAACCGATGATTGGGGGTGCAATTGCCGAAGCTACTTTAGAACGCTTTAACAGGAGCATGGCTTTTGGTGTTATTACAACGCATTACACAAATCTGAAATTGTATGCCGATGCAACAGCAGGCGTGGTAAATGGTGCGATGTTGTACGACAGACAACACTTGCAGCCCTTGTTTCAATTGAGCATCGGAAATCCCGGAAGTTCTTTTGCCGTGGAAATTGCGCGGAAAATTGGATTGCCCGAAGATTTAATTGCCGATGCATCTGAAAAAGTAGGTTCCGACCGAATGGATTATGATAAACATTTACAGGATATTTCCCGCGATAAACGTTACTGGGAAAATAAAAGACGTGAAATTCGCCTGCAAGAAAAAAAACTGGAAGAAACCTTGGCAAAATATGAAGTCGAAATGGGATCGATTGACAAACTCAGGAAAGAAATTACACAAAAAGCCAGACAGGAAGCGCAACAACTGTTGAGCGAAACCAATGCAAAAATTGAAAATACCATACGTCAGATAAAAGAAGCGCAGGCAGAAAAAGAGAAAACGAAGGCGGTAAGGAAAGAACTGGAGGAATTTAACCTCTCCTTAACACTCTCCAAAGGAGAGGGAATGGGCATTTTAAATACTTCGAAAAGCAGCATAAAAAAACCACTGTTTAAAAAGAAAACTTCCGAAAAATCGCTTTCTTCATCCCATTTGGGAATGACTGGAGTGAGGATTGGTGCAGGTTCTGTGGTTCGTATAAAAGACCAGTCAGCAGCAGGAGTTATTCTCGAAATTCAGGATAAAAATGCCATTGTGGCTTTCGGTCAAATGAAATCGACCGTGAAATTGTCAAAACTTGAATTGGTAAGCAATAATCAGTTGAAGAAGGAGAAAAGCCGTTACGAAAATATTGGCGAAAAAACGAATGATGAAGTGCGTCAGCGTAAATTAAATTTCAAATCTGAAATTGATGTTCGCGGAATGCGCGGCGATGAAGCTTTACAGGCTGTAACTTACTTTATTGATGATGCTGTAATGGTGGGAGTAGCTTCGGTGCGTATTTTACATGGAACAGGTTCGGGTGCACTCCGTCAATTAATTCGCCAGTATTTGGCTACAGTAAGCCATGTAAAGAAATTCAGAGATGAACATGTTCAGTTTGGCGGCTCCGGAATAACAGTAGTAGCGTTTGAATAATAAAAGATTGCACTATTTAGTGCAATCTTTTTTGTTTGTGGGCGTTGACGGATTCGAACCGCCGACCCTCTGCTTGTAAGGCAGATGCTCTGAACCAGCTGAGCTAAACGCCCTTTATGTGATATGCTTTTCTCCAAAAGCGTTGCAAAGGTACTGCTTTTTTCGAATCCTGCAAATATTTTATTCAAAAAATTGAAAATTATTTTAGAAAAATCACAGGCATATTTGATTTTCAACAAGTTTTATGATCCGATAAATTTCTGTACCTTTGCAGTTGAAATATTTACACCCTAAATTCCGATTTGAGAAAACCGGAATTGTACAAAAATGTAAATGTCTAAATTTAAAGATATTAAAAAACAATGGGAAATATTGTAGCTATTGTAGGAAGACCTAATGTAGGTAAATCCACACTTTTTAATCGCTTAACAAGCAGCCGTAAAGCGATAGTAAACGAACAGGCAGGCACAACCCGCGACCGTCAGTACGGAAAATGTGAATGGGAAGGGCGCGAATTTTCACTCATCGACACAGGAGGATGGGTGGTCAACTCCGATGATATTTTTGAATCAGCAATCAAGAAACATGTTAAAGTTGCCATAGATGAAGCTGATGTGATTTTATTTGTTGTCGATGTGCAGAATGGCATTACCGACCTCGATATGGAAGTAGCCGAAATACTCAGAAGAAATAAAAAACCTGTTTTACTCATTTCCAACAAAGCCGACACTTTCGATTGGCAATTTCAAACTGCAGAATTTTACAAATTCGGATTGGGTGATCCTTTTATGGTTTCAGCAATTAATGGTCTCGGAACAGGTGATTTGCTTGATAAAATCGTAACATACATCGATGATAAACCCAAAGATGAAGCCGAACTTGAATTGCCCCGTATTGCAGTGGTTGGTCGTCCCAATTCAGGGAAATCGTCATTAATTAATGCATTTACTGGCGACGACCGTTTAATTGTTACCGATATTGCAGGAACAACCCGTGATTCAATTTACACCCGATTTAATAAATTCGGGCACGATTTTTACCTTGTTGATACAGCCGGAATACGTAAAAAAGCTAAAGTTACCGAAGATTTAGAGTATTATTCAGTTGTCCGATCGATAAAAGCAATTGAAAATGCCGATGTATGTGTTTTAATGATTGATGCTACAAAAGGAGTTGAAAGTCAGGATATGAATATTTTTTCGCTGATCCAGAAGAATCGTAAAGGTTTGGTTGTTTGTGTAAATAAATGGGATTTGATAGAAAATAAGCAAACTAATGATGCAAAAAAAATTGAAGAAAACATACGCGAAAGGTTTGCACCTTTTGTTGATTTCCCGATTATTTTTACTTCAGCTATCACAAAACAACGCATATTGAAAGTGCTTGAAAATGCGCAAATGGTATATGAAAACCGCAAGAGAAAGATACCTACAAGAAAACTTATCGAATATATGTTGCCGTTAATTGAAAACTACCCGCCACCGGCAATAAAAGGTAAATATATTAAAATCAAATATATAACTCAACTTCCGCAAACAACAATTCCTTCTTTCATTTTCTTTGCGAATTTACCACAGTATGTAAAAGATCCTTACAAACGATTTTTGGAGAATAAAATACGCGCTCAGTGGGATTTTACAGGAACGCCCATACAGATTTTTATAAGACAGAAATAGATTTTATAAAGGTGATATTATTGGTTGAAAAAACCTTATTAATAAAAAATCCCGCTAAACTTTCATTATAAATTTGAAGTTTAGCGGGTTTATTTTCTGCGAAATTGTAATTGTTACATTATCTGCAATAAATATTCTGTCAATGCTTCAATATCAACCGGTTTTTGCTCTCCGGTTTTCATATTTTTCAGCATCACTTTGTTTTGGTTCATCTCGTTTTCGCCTACAACTGCCACAAAAGGAATGCCTTTATTATCGGCATAACTCATTTGCTTTTTCATTTTCGAAGGTTCGGGATAAATTTCTGCATTAATTCCATTTCTTCTTAATGTACTTAACCACGGCAGACAATAGTTAAGTTCCTTTTCGCCAAAGCTTACAAACAGTATTTTGGTTTGTTCGGTTGAAGTTTCAGGATACAGATTCAGTTGATTTAATACATCGTAAATTCTGTCTGCACCAAACGAAATGCCCACGCCCGAAACACCTTCCATGCCGAATACGCCCGTAAGATTATCGTAACGTCCGCCTCCGGTAATACTTCCTATTTGTACATCGATGGCTTTCACTTCGAAAATTGCTCCTGTGTAATAGTTTAAGCCACGCGCAAGGGTTAAGTCAAGTTCAATTTTTGTGGAAACATTCAAAGCGTTACAGTATCTGAAAATTGTTTCAAGTTCTGATACGCCTTTCAATCCTGTTTCCGAAGCTGATAGCACAATTTTCAACTGTTCGAATTTATCGGAATTACTGCCACTTAGTTTAAGAATGGGCTGCAGTTTTTCTATTGCCACCTCCGAAATTCCTTTCAGTGCCAGTTCTTCATTTACCTTTTCAGTTCCAATTTTATCCAATTTATCGATTGCTACAGTAATATCTGTAATTTTATCAGCTTCATCTATTATCTCAGCTATACCCGAAAGGATTTTGCGATTGTTTATTTTGATTACAACATTAATTTTCAGACGGCGATAAACTTCATCGACTATTTGTATCAGTTCAAGTTCGTTCAGCAGCGAATTGCTTCCAACCACATCCACATCGCACTGGAAAAATTCGCGATAACGCCCTTTTTGCGGACGATCGGCACGCCAAACGGGTTGAATCTGATAACGTTTGAAAGGAAATGTAATTTTGTCGCGATGCTGTACAACGAAACGCGCAAATGGCACAGTAAGGTCGTAGCGCAATCCTTTTTCTGAAATTTTGTTCGTTAGTTTTACGCTGTTTCGTTCTATGAGTTCTTCATCGCTTATTCCGTTCACGTAATCGCCCGAATTCAGTATTTTAAAAAGCAATTTATCGCCTTCTTCACCATATTTTCCCATTAGCGTTGACAGGTTTTCCATAGCCGGTGTTTCAATTTGCTGAAAACCGTAAAGGCGAAATACGTCTTTGATTGTATTGAAAATATAGTTGCGATTTGCCATTTCCTGTGGCGTAAAATCGCGTGTTCCTTTTGGAATGGAAGGTTTTTGCATTGTTGGTGCGGTTCAGTTTAATTTAAAAATTTTCGATTGCAAAGTTAAACAAAAATTGAAGCATTTATGCAATAAAAGTAATACTTGTACTCAAATGAAGTGCTATTTCATGGATATCTCAAATTTTTTTAGTTGCACATTTATCATGTTTTTAATTAAAAACAGGTTCAATAATAAGTTTCGTACTTAATAAGTTTTAATGTGGATATAATGTTTTATCTTTGCACGCGTTTTATAAAAATGATTTACTGTTATCGTTTTTTTCTTCTGACTTGGCGTTTACAAACTCCATAATACATTTTTTTCAAAAAATTAATATTCAATAGTTCGTCATAAAAATAATTGTTGTGAACGCAAAGATGCGAAGATGCAAAGACCAAGGAAAACTTTAAGTTTTTCTCTGCGCGCCATTTATTTAATAGTCAGGTTATTAACGTGTTGTAAAAAATGAAAACTTTGCGTTCTTCACGTTGAATATTTAAATTAATCTTTTTAGAATAATTATAATAATGTCAATACATAACAGCTTTATTTAATACATATCGTGTTATTTTATAACGACCCTTGAATATTACTTTCCGGCAATAAATTTATATCGTATGATTTTGACTTTAAAAAATAAGTATCTCTGGTTCACGTATCCTTTCATTCTCGCCGCATTATTATTGTTAATTTCGCAAGTTGATTATTTTTCGTACGATGTTTTACAGTTTAAATTAGCATGTAAGGGGTTACACAAAGTTAGTGTTATTTCTTTTGTGTTTCTTATGCCACTGTTTTTTTTTATTTACTTCTGATTATTGGAAAAAACTATCTTTCAATAAAAAAACATTATTGTATGGCATTTCAACTTTGTTAATTGCTTTCTTTTTTCGAATTAATACGAATTATGTTTTTTCGGTTGTTTTTGCTGCAAGTAGTATTTTTTATGCCTTGAAGCAAAAAAAAATATATAAACCTGCACTTTTTCAGCTGATATTTATAGGTTATTTCCTTATTCAGGTTGTCAGTTTATTCTGGTCAACAAACATTCCCTATGGAATAAGGTTATTGGGTCATTATTCGCCCCTTGTAGCATCAGCGCTGTTATTCAGCCTTTTCAGGCTTCACAGGAAGGATTTCGATGTAATTTTTTTAGTCCTTCTCAGAATTTCTATTGTTTTTATCACCATATCACTTTGCAGCTGGTTTTTACAGGCGAGGTTCATGCATTTCGAATTATTGCCGGATACACTTCTGAAAAAATTCTATGGCATTGCAGTATTACCTTACAAACTTACTTTTGCATGGTCCGATTTTTTTCATCCAACTTACATAGGCTATGTAGCTCTTTTCTCGTTAATTATTGCATGGTATTATCTGTTTCGCGCCGACACTGAAAATAAAATTGAAATTCCTGAATTTATCTTTCTGATTTTTACCATGTTCTTGTTGTTTTTATACACGGGTTCCCGATTTATTTTTTTGGGATGGATTATCGTAAATGCTTTAGGAGTTTTATATTTACTGCGAAATCATAAAATCTGGTTTCTTGCTGTTTTCTTATTGTTTTTTGTCATCGCTCTGTTTATAACTATTAAATATTCAGATAGTATAATATCTTTTTTTACCGATCCGCTGCGTAGCGCTCATTATACTGCAGCCTTCCAATCGATAAAAGAAAATACATGGCACGGAACCGGTATCGGAGGACTTACAAAGTATATCAATTATCAGTACTCAGCTTATGTTCCTTTGCAATTACCACCCGAGTTTCCTCACATTCACCCCCACAACCAGTTTTTGGGCGATTTAATGCAAACCGGAATTTTCGGACTTTCAGGAATTATTATGCTGGTTGCTTATTTGTTTTATATCAGTTTGAAAAGTAAAAACTGGTTGCTATTTGCTTTTTTGATACTTTCATTATTTTTAATGATGATAGAAATGCCTCTGATTTATGAAAAAGGTGCATTAATCTTTACGGTTATTGTATCTTTACTAATGCAGTGGAAAAAAAATGAGGAAAATATAACAGAAGTTTAAATTGAAGTTGCTTTAATCAGATAATAATTGATGCCACAGTTTGATATCGACATAGTTTATCTTTGGGTTGATGGAAGCGATGCCGAATGGCTTGCCCGTAAAAATCAATTTTTAGGTGCAAATGCCCACTCGAATAACGAAGCCATTTCAGTGGCACGCAACGCTGATAACGATGAACTGAAATATTCACTGCGTTCTGTCGAAAAATTTGCGCCATGGATTCGGAAAATTTTTATTGTTACCGATGAGCAAACTCCCGGATGGTTAAATACTGAAAATGTTAAAATCCAGATTGTTGATTTAAGAGAACTGTTGCCTGTGGAAGCTTTGCCATGCTATAATTCTGTGATAATTGAACATTTTATATGGAAAATTCCTGGTTTGGCTTCGCATTTTCTGTATGCCAACGATGATATGTTTTTTAATGCGCCCGTCATTCCCGGTTTCTTTTTTTCTGCCGAAGGGTTTCCTGTAGTTCGTTTAAAAAGAACGTTTCAGGGTAAATGGATAAATTTTACGAGAAATTTACTGCACATTCATACAAATATTTACCGTAAAACCATTTACAGAGCAGCGCTTTTAGTGGAGAAAAAAAGCGGAAAGTACATTGGTGGAATGCCGCATCACAATATTGATGCTTATTTAAAATCCGATTACCGCGAAGCTGCTGAAAAGGTGTTTGCAAAAGAAATTTATGCTACCATTCACCATCATATCCGTACCGAAAAAGACATTCAGCGAATAATTTATCTGTATTATGCTTTGTCAGCAAACAAAGGAAAACTGAGGTATGTAAACCGATACGAATCGTGCAGGATACGTTTACACAAACCTGATTTTATGCGTTTTATAAATAAATATCAACCAGTATTGTTTTGTCTGAACGATTCTCACCACGCTACCGATGATGACAGAAAAAGAGTAAAACCTTTTTTGGAAACGCTTTTCCCTGATAAATCAGTATTCGAAAAATAGTTATTTTTCAAATTCCGATTTGTTGGGCAAAATTCGTTCAAAAGCATCTCTCAATTCAGCTGCCATTTTTTCAAAATTCCGAATGTGTTCGTTGTCGTTAATACAAACGAGCTTAAAATGTTGATGACGGATTGCTTCCACTGCTTTTCCGGAACAACAACGGAAACATTTTTGTGTCGTTGTAAGTGTTGTACGGATTAAAATTTCCGCTGCAAATTTGCCATGTTCTGAATAGTTCCTGTGTGTAATCTTTCTCGCTTCTGAATCGGTTACCCGACATTTCTGTCAGTTCAACCCCTGCATTTTTCCAAACTTCTTCAAAAAGTGTTTTGGTGTAGGGTTGTGCGTTGTGGGGTGTTCGTAGCGTAAGAAATTTATTGTACAGAAGCGTTAAATAAGTTAAGCAGGTCTTTTTTCCATAATCCGGATGCAGCCATTTTGCTTTGTCGCGCGTTAGAACTTCTTTTTTGTTAAAATGATTGTTGATAATGCGAATGTTGTTTTTCAGGCATTTACTCCATAACGAAGTTCCCATATTTGTACGAAATGCAGCAATATCGTTGGGCATACCATTCAAAAAAAATCTTTCCTGTTTTAATGTGTCAGTGATAAAAAAGTCATCGTTGAAATATACGAAATGTTCTGTCAGTCCGGGAATTTTATGCAGATAAATTTCAATCAGGCTGGAATTGAAAACGGGTAGAAATTGATTGGGGATATAATCTTTGTGATGAACAAGATTCAGTTTTGGGTGTTTTTCGTCAAGCCACTCAGGTTTTTGTCCACAGGTTACGAAATGAATTTTCCGAACCCAGGGAGCAAATTTCTCGACACCTCTAAACCAATATTTCAGTAAACCGTAATCTCTGAACCGGGCAACAGTAAATTCATTTTTCAGGTTGTTGATTTTGCCGGAATGTTTTGCAAAATCTTTTTGCCAATGCGGGTCGTTCATGTCGACCCAGGTTATCACAAAATCGATTTCCATAAAATAATTTCAGTAATTATCAGTAAAAAATAAAAAAAGGCATTTCAAAAATTAGCTTTTTGAAACGCCCATTTAATGTTTTTGAAAGCCGGATTTACTTTCTGATGCCGAGCTCTTTGATAATTGAACGGTAACGCATAATGTCATTTGCTTTCAAATAATCGAGCAAACGACGACGTTTACCTACCAACATAACCAGAGCACGTTCTGTACTATGATCTTTTTTGTTTGACTTGAGATGCTCAGTCAAATGGTTGATACGGTACGAAAACAATGCTATCTGGGCTTCAGGTGAGCCGGTATCAGTGTTAGACTTTCCGTATTTGCCAAAGATTTCCTGCTTTTTTTCAGCTGTTAAATACATAATTATTTTTGATAATTGGTTTTAAAATACAAACTTAGCCATGCACTCATCACAGAACTACACGTTTGATTTTGCGAGTGCAAAGATAGTGATAATTTAATGAATTATACAAACCTGTTTGCAATTTTTTTTCTACAAGCCAACTTATGCTTTGAAGAAAATCAGTTTGTTAATTTTGTTGCGCGCAATATCTGTCTTTTGCCTGGTGGTCCTTCAAGTTTTTCAATTTTAAATCCGGCTGACTGCATGGCGCGTTTCACCCATCCTTTGGAGCAGTATGTAACCATAATTGCATTTTCGTTGCAATTTTCAAATATTCCTCTGAAAAGTTCTTCAGTCCACATTTCAGGTTGTTTTTCAGGCGAAAAAGCATCAAAATAAATCAAGTCGTAGGTTTTTCTGTGTCTGTAACCGGTGAAATCTGTTTTAATTTTTTCAAGTGTGAAATTTTCGGATATTTTTAAGATTTTATCCCACTCTGAAAAATGTAGTTGGATATAAACTTCTTTTACACCCAGTATGTTTCCATAATTCAATTGCAGAGCTATTTCATGATCGACCGGAAACTTTTCAAGTGTTGTAAAATTTATTTTGATATTTTTATTTTCCTGTGTCCAAAGGTAGGTAAGAAATACATTCAGACCTGTACCAAAACCAACTTCGAGAATCGAAATATCATTTTTTGTACATTGTTTTAATCCGGCGTTAATAAAAATGTGTTCCGACTCCTGAATTGCTCCAAAGTTTGAATGATAGTTTTCATCAATTGAAGATAAGAATAAAGTATGCGAACCGTCGGCGGTTTTTTTTATTTCAGCTTGTCCGTTTATAGTTCCCATATATTTTCGTAAGTATAATAACCTCCGGGTTTTACGGCAAATAAACCTTTTGAATTCCGTTGGTTTTTATCAAGCTTTTCAAGTTTTTTCATATCATCATCATCAAGGGCAACGTATTTTGCTTTATAATTGTTAGAAATCCTTTCGGGGGTTACTGATTTTGGAATTACAGAAGTACCCCGATTAATTCCCCATGCCAATAAAATTTGAGTTTCGGTACAATTATGTTTTTCAGCAATTTCCTTCACAGAAGGCTCATACTGAATGCCTGTATCAGTTTTTACCAAATGTCGGCTACCCAAGGGTGAGTATGCAGTAACCAAAATATGTTCATTTTGACAATACTCTAATAATTGTTTTTGTTGAAAATAGGGATGCAGTTCCACTTGATTTACTTCCGGTACTATTCCGGTATTTTCTATAAGTTTGTTGATTTTCGGAATGTTGAAATTTGATACTCCAATGTGTCTGGTGAAATCTTTTTTTTGCAATTCAGCCATGGCTCCCCAAGTTTTTTCCAAAGGAAATTCTTCAGGCGAAGCCAGGTCTTCTTTGGATAATGCTTGTTCGTGTCCGGGTTTAAAAGCAATCGGCCAGTGTATTAAATACAAATCGAGATAATCAAGCTGTAATTTGTTTAACGATTTTTTTATTGCAAGTTGTACTCTTTCAGTACTGTGATCGCTGTTCCAGAGTTTCGAAGTAATGAAAAGTTCTTCGCGATTCACCAGGAAGTTTTTAAAAGCGAATTGAAAAGCTTGACCAATTTCTTTTTCATTACCATAAATATATGCACAGTCAAAATGTCTGTATCCGCATTTAATTGCTTCAATTACTGCATTGTACACTTCGTTTGGTTTCGAAAGCCATGTGCCCAGCCCAATATCGGGTAATATATCACCATTTTTAAAAGTCAGTTCACGCATATTTTCTATTGTATTGATTTGTGCTCCAAAATATTACTTTTTTCCTTATTTTTGCAGGAAAATACGAAAGTAATGGAATTTATTTTATCAAACAATTTGTCTGGCATTTTGGTTGGATTTTCGGCATTTTTAATAATCGGTTTTTTTCATCCCATTGTAATAAAGGCTGAGTTTTATTTTGGAACTTCTTGCTGGTGGATTTTTCTGCTTATCGGCATTACAGCTATTTCAGTATCATTTTTTGTTAGTAATGTGATAATTTCATCATTGTGTGGTGTGTTTGGATTTTCATCGTTATGGACAATTCTGGAACTTTTTCAGCAAAAAAAGAGAGTTGAAAAAGGTTGGTTTCCAAAAAATCCGCGAAAAA
>CAYQWD010000030.1:0-10687 GCA_964420955.1 uncultured Paludibacter sp.
TTAAACAACTATAAAATGAAACATGTAAACCGTAATTTTTTTATCCTGTTTTTTTTAATTGGGAATATTGGGCTACTATCAGCCCAAGTTACTCCAGGATTAATAATAGAAAAGGCAAATGCTCCCGGAAATGCAATTCTTGACCCTGACCTCGATGGTTATGTATCGGCAAAAACGAACGGAATTCAATTGGGGTTCACAAATCCACCGGGCAATGATATTTCGCAAAGCGAAATTCCTTATGTTTTTATTGTAAAACCCGACCCACGCGCCGATATTTTACGCGGCGGTACCGGTGGAGCTACCGAAATAGTAGGCACAGATGCAGCCGGAAACAATGCTGTGATGACTTATACTAATGGCACAAACCTTTTTTACCGATTCAGAATTGATTCCTACAGCAAGGCTACTTTATCGTATTCAATATTGATTGACACTGATAATAAATTTGGTTTTACAGGACCCAACGCCGACCCGAATGCCGTACAAGGAAACCCGGGTTTTGAAATTGAAATAAATCTGCAATCCAATTTCAGGGTAGTGGTTTATAAAACAGACGGAACAACAAATCCGACTCCAGTTTACACGGCAAGTATTCTGACAAGTATGCAAAAATCGGTGGCGTACTCCACTGCCGGCGGCGATCCCGATTATTTTTATGATTTCTATGTGCCAATGTCGGAAGTTACAGGCATTACTTTTTCAGCGCCAACGAGTCCCACAACTATTTCAGCAACAACGCCGTTTCGGTATGCAGCTGTAACGAGTATGAATCCATTTCCGTTTACGGGCAACCAGGCTGTATCGGATGTGGGAGGTGTTACTTCTGCTAAAGGTATAGATGGAATATTAATAGACATATTCCAATCTCAAACACCAACTCCCCTTGGCACAACTTCACTGCCAGCATCTGCTTGCCCGAATATCAATGCTGTTTCAGTTAACAGTACTGCTATTACAGGCACTTCTTCCGAAGCATCGGGAACTTCTATATTTGTGGAGATTTTTAATAGTACGGGCACTCTTTTAAGAAGTGGAACTACCACTACATCGGGGACTACATGGTCGTGGACAATCAGTCCGGCTCTTACACTTCAAACAGGATTTGTAGTAAAAGCCACTGCAACCGCTGTGGAAAAAGGCGCTTCAAACAATTGTGCAACCCAAACTGTTACTTCTTGCAGCGTGCTTACGCCTACACCATTATCAGGGCAAATAGAAAAAATTGGAGGAAACAAGGGTTTCAGAATAAATCTTTCAACTATTGCTGCTCCTATTGGTACTGTAGTCAGACTTTATAAATCTGATTATACTTTAATGACCGGTTTAACAGTAGCTAATCCATTTACAACTACAACTGTTGGGCAAACATTTGATTTTGAAACTTCTAATACTGGTCAAAGTTTTCCAACTGGAGTTTATTATATAACATATCAGACACCGGGATTCTGTGAATCTGACTTCTTTGTTTCATGTCTATATGCAACCGGAGGCACAAGCGCTCAACCGACCATAAATTTAGCAACATCATCGGCTACAACTGCAAGCTATACCATTAACGGTACCGGAACTGCAGCAAGTTCGCAAATAATTATTTATGCCGATGGTGTAAGAATTACTACAACTACCGCCGGAGCAACTTCGCCATTCAGTTACAGCGTTTCCGGCTCAGGTTTAAGCGCCTGTCAGGTAATTACTGCAAGACAAATTGTCTCCGGTCAATGCCTTTCAAATCCGTCAGCCAATACAGTAACCGTAACCCGTACTGCAGCCACTCCAACAATAAATGACGCAGTGTGTATATCTTCGCCATATACCATCAGCGGAACATCAAGTGAAAACGGTGCAACAGTAACTGTTTATAAAACAAGTTCGTCAACCACTCCAATAGGGACAGCATTAGTATCGGGCGGAGTTTGGTCATTGGCAAATCAAACATTAGTGAACAACGATTTGATTGTAGCAAAAATTCTTGCTCAAAGTTGTTTAACCGTCAGTGGTGAAGCTACTAAAACAGTTACCGCCAAGTCTACTCCTGCATCGTTAGGTTATGTAATCAATATTAACGACCCAACCGAAGGTAACAATGCAATTTCAGGAACAATTTCGGGCGGCACATATCCGGTAACAATAAAAACGTATATAAATCAGGCTCCGATAGGATCGGGTGTGTCGGTTAATGCAGCCGGAATATGGACAGTTACCGGAGTTTCAGCTTTTTTGGCAACAGGTCAGACAGTAAAAGTAACAGTTACACAAGCTTCAGGATGCGAAAGCGAACTCAGCATTGCTCAGGCAATTGTTCAATGCGCAACACCAGTAACACAAACATACTCCGGAGGTGGAATTGTGTGTAGTAACAGCGCAGGAACAGTAACTATGAACAGTTCTGAATCGGGTGTAATTTATCAGTTAGTAAATAGCTCAGGTACAAATATAGGACCATCATACTTGGGAACAGGAAGTTCAATTACTTTGACAACTTACGAATTGACAAGCGCGACCACAGCTTATGTTAAGGCATACAACTTGCTAAATCCATCGTGTTTTGTAATTTTCCCAACAGCAGTTAATTTTACTATCAACACATCGGTTCCAACAGTAACTTTCAGCAATACTGCATTGAGTGCAGCTTACAATGCAAGTTCGCAAAATATAAGTTTAGCTTATACTGCCAAATCAACATCGCCTTCGGCCGATAATTATACAATAGAATTTTCGATAGCAGCAAAAAATCAGGGATTTCAGGATAAAACATTAACAACCATACCTGCATCGCCCATACTTATTGCAGTTCCTGCCGGAGCTCCGGTGGGTAATTACACCGGAACTATTACAATTTACTCCGGAAGTTCTTCATGTACTACAAGCCAAGGATTTACAATTACGATTTTTAACCCAGCTTCTGCTCCGGTAATTTCAACCCAGCCGCTGAGTAAAACAATATGTACAGGTACATCGACATCATTAAGTGTAACGGCAGCCGGAACTATTACCGCTTATCAATGGCAGCAATCCACATCTTATAACGGAACATATTCGAATGTATCAGGCGGTTCAGGCGCTACAACACCAACTTACTCCACACCAAATTTAAGCACAACTACCTTTTACAGGGTGTTAGTTTATAATGGTACATTGCACACAATAAGCGATGTAGCTGTGGTAACTGTAAACGCTCAACCTGCAGCAGCCGGAACAATCAGCGGATTGTCAACTGTATCGAAAGGCGCTACTAACATAAATTACAGTATTCCTGCAATAACTGGCGCAACAAGTTACGTGTGGAGCTACAGCGGAACAGGAGCAACTATTACCGGAAATACAAATTCAGTTTATGTGAGCTTTTCATCAGGCGCTACCGCCGGATCAATCAGCGTTTATGCTACAAATTCATGTGGAGTCGGTACAAGTTCGTCAAAAGCAATTTTATTTGACCAGATTTGTGCATGGAGAAGCATAACAAACGGAAACTGGAATACTGTATCAATTTGGGAGAAATTAGACTGCGCAACAGGCACATGGTCGGCTGCAAGCACAATCCCGAATAATGATAGACCTATTTATATATATAATGATGTAAGCATCAATAACGGAGAATTTATTTTTGCCGACTCAGTTTATGTAAAAACTACCGGTGTTTTAAAAGTAAGTTCCGGTGCAGCTATTTCATTTACCAATCAGTTAATTATTGGAATTGACAAAAACGGCAATGCCGGTCAGATAAGTACATTTGGAAATTGCAATAATGTTTCAACTTCGGACGCAAAGATAATTGTACGTAAAGCGCTTGATAATACTTGGGACTTTATCAGTTTTCCATTCAACGTGCCTGCAGCCAAGGTTTATTTAGCCGGAACAAATATCAATGCCGTTTGGGGCAATATTAATCCTGTAACATCAAATGCACATTTCTTTGCGGCACAGTACAATGGCGAGGCACGACAATTGGATACAAATCCAAGCCCTACCAACTCAAACAGCAAGTATTTTGGAAATGTTTTAAATTCCACTTTTACACCTGTAAGAGGTTACATAATAACCGGTGGATCAAACGGTGCCGACAGTATAGATTTTGTTGCTCCCAACAGCACTCAGTTAACAATATGCGGAGGAAGTTATACACCCGACAATTATAAGAATCCTTGTTTATGTAACGATGGTTGGTGTCTTGCCGGAAATCCTTACATTTCAGCTTATAATTTATATTATGCTTCGCCTTATAAAGCATATTATGTGGCGCCAAATTACACACCTATTCCAGATGGCATACATGGCACACTGAATCCTTTTGGAGCATTCTTTTTACAGGCAACATCAGCAAACCCTGTATCATTTCCTGTAATCGGGCTTCCACAAAGCGCTCCGCGACAAACGCCAAAATATAATAATCTGGAACTTGCAATTAACAATACTGTAAGATCCAACAATACGCTTGTACGTTTGGCAGGAGATGCGAATGTAAATTATCAGTTGGGTGAGGATGCATTGAACTTTAATATTAACTCATCTGCTCCTCAAATTTATACCGAAGCAACCGGAGCATGTTCAGGACTTGCAGTAAATACTCTTCCAATGAATACTGAAAGGGTAGATTTAAAAATTCGGGTAACTTCAATTGGTGCTTATACTATTAAGCTCACCAATCAAGATATACTGAATAATATTAAATCTGCAATTTTGGTCGATACAGAAACAGGAATGCAAACTGATTTAATCAGGAATGAATCCGGTTATACTTTCGAAGCCACTTCAACAGGTATAAGCAGCCGTTTCCATATAATGCTAACTCCCAACATATCGACTATAAACGTTATTGGTGGAAACGAACAAATTGATGTAAAAATTTCCGGTAAAAGTATCACACTATCCGGATTAAATGGTAAAGGAAATGTCAGAATGTACGATGTGGTTGGTAAATTAATATATCAGTACAACGATTTGCAAAACGGACAAAGTTTCGATGTCAAGGTTCCGGGAGTATACATGATGTATATTAGCGCTGAAAAGCAGGATGCAAGATTAAAAGTTCTGATTCAAAATTAATAATCTTTGTAAATATTTAATTCTTAAAGTTAGAGAAGTTAGAGAAGTTAGAGAAGTTACAAAAGAAAAAAAATAGAAATTATGAAAACAGACAATATAAAAATAGAATCAGAAAAGAAAATTTACATTTCTCCACTGTTGGAATGTATAAAATTGGATAACGAGATATCGCTGATATTAAATTCATTCGGCGGATTACCAGGCGATCCTGGATTTGGATGTGATGATAATACCGCTCAACAACTGCCTGATGCAGGCTGGGAATGATTTTTTGAAGGGGTAACAGTTTTAAAAAAAACCTGTCGTAGCTTTACGACAGGTTTTTTATTACTTATCGGTTTATTGTCGTTATTTTCAGCGCAAGCACATAATCTGTTGCTTTAGTCAGTGCAGGTAACCAAACAATCAAACCCGATTTGTTTTGCTCAAACTTCACGGCACCATATCCCAACAATTCAACTTTACGCACATGTTTAATTTTTGATTCAGCGTTAATTGCAAATGATTGAATTGTAATTTCTACGTTTTTTGGTTTACCCATGATAAAAGCATAAACCCAATTTTTCTTTGCTGTAAACCTGATATCATCAGCGCTGTAGTTTAACTTTCCTTCGTTGAATCCTTGTGCATTTAACGGATTGGATGCATTGGCAGTGGGACCCTCGCCGAATTTTTTCCACGGACGGGTATCATATATTCCTTCACTGTTTATTTTCATCCAGTCTCCAATTTCCTGTACAATTTTTAATTCTTTGTCATCAAGTGTACCATCGCCCCGTACAGGTATGTTTAAAAGCATATTTCCGTTTTTACTCACCACATCAACAAGCATTTTAATAACTTTATCAGCCGATTTATAACGGTTTTTATCATAAACTTCGCGTCGGTAATGCCATTCACCTATACAAGTACAGGTTTGCCAAGGTTGTTCCTGAGTTTTATCAGGCGCGCCTTTCTCCACATCCCAAACCAATGCTTTTTTCTGTTTATCGGAAAGAATTTTTCCAAAAATTACACCCTCCGATTTTCCTTTCGTACGCTTGAGATTATGATTATAAAAATGCGCTGCAATTTCAACTCCCACATTACTTACAGGCCAAAGCGGAAGCGCAGTGTCATCGAAATAAATCAAATCAGGATTATACTTGTTTATTAAATCAATATTACGGTTATAAAATCTTGTGTTATATTCCTCCGATGGCTGCGATGCACCGTTTCCCCAATCCCATTGTTTGTGAATATTTCCCGGATTTTCAAAACCTTCGCTTGGAGTATGCCTTTGAGCATATAACTCCTGCGGATCAAAGCCTTCCCACCATTTACCTTTTCCATCTTCTTTCGTTAAATTTCCATCGTAAGGTATTCCGGCTTTTGTTCCGTTTTTATCCGTTAGTTGCGAAGGTTCGTAAAAAAGCCAAGCATGTGCAGCATGGTTACTCACGCCAAAATACAAACCATTTTTCCGGGCAGCCTTTTCCCAACCGCCGATAATATCTTTTTTGGGACCGATATTCACCGAATTCCATGGCTGGTATTTACTGTCGTAATTGTCAAAATTATCATGATGATTTGCCATGGCAAAGAAGTATCTTGCTCCGGCTCGCTTATAAAGTTTCACCAATTCATCAGGGTTCCAGTTTTCGGCTTTCCATGCATTACAAACATCTTTAAATCCAAATTCCGATGGATGTCCGTATTTTTGAACGTGTGATTTATATTCCCTGCTACCCTCTACATACATAAACCGAGCATACCAATCGCCTTCTTCGGGTTGGCATTGCGGACCCCAGTGCGCCCAGATTCCGAATTTGGCATTACGAAACCAATCGGGTACTTTCATATTCTCTAACGACTGCCACGTTGGGATAAATTTTCCCTTTTCTATCGGTTCTTTCTGGGAAACTGCTTTGTTTGTTGAAAATAATAATACTGACAACAAGATTAAATGTTTAATATACATATATTTGAATTTTAGTACTTTACAAATTTCAGAACTTCACCGGTATGCATTTTCACAAAATAGCAACCCGTAACCAAATCGTTTACATCAACCGCATTATTCATCAAAGTTGCCGATTTTACTTTCAATCCGCTTAAATTATAAATATCGATAGCATTTTGCTCTATTTCATGTTTATTGAAAAATAATTTATCTTTTACCGGATTCGGATAGATTTTACCAGATGAATTATCAACAGACTCAATAGCATTATACACATCCGGATTAATCAAAATGTAGCCTGCAGTCTCAAATGCCGAAACTGTATTTCCGGTCGAAATTTCGCGTTGCTTAAAAACGCGCGCTTCAGTAGTAAGTACAGACCGACAGCGAAGTGTGGCTGTAACAGTATCATCGTTGCAGGTTTGCAATTGCGAAAGAAAAACAGGATTATCAATTTTTTCATTGTAAACCACTCGTGCAAATTGAGTCAGAGAATTGCCAACAGTATTTTCGGCAGTACGTCCGACAGTTATTTTATAGCCATTTATATTGCCAACTCCCTGTTGTATAGCAAAATATGAAAACACTTCGCTTACTGGAGTACCCGTAAAAGCTGCCTCTTTCTGTAGTTTCACATCGAAACCGTTTTTAGTAACATTTTTAATTCTCACAACTAAAGGAATATTATTATTTGAGGTTGCAGTTGTAACTAATACCACCGGAAGAGTATCGAAAACAGCAGGGAAATTAACCGTTTTCCATGCGTTATTCACAGTAGTTTTTAATGCTACAGCTTTCAAGCCACCAAAATCATACGTTCCGGGCTTTAAAAGCAAATATGGAATTGTTTCTTCTGCTGTCAACGATGCAATTTTTTGATATGCCCATGGTAGAAGTTGTAATTGCATTATTCGGTTGCTTGCAATTTTCACTTTGGTTGTAAGCAATGTCGATAAATTATTATTTGTAACAGCTCCGGTAAAAACACAAGGCACCGTGCTGTAATCATCTCTGAAGGCAACCAGATTCCATTCAACATTGGCTAATGTCAGATTTCCGTATTGAACATCGAATCCTGGAACAACAAAAAAAGATTTTTCGGATGAAATCTGTTCAGTTCCGTTATTAAATAAAAGTCGGATACGGTATGTGAATTTATTTGCCAATTTAAAATCGGGAGTTTCACTATATGCAAATGGCGCAGTACCCGAACTTTTTCTGAAAACTTCTTCCCATAACCCATCGCCACTTTTGCGTTCAACTACAACACGATAAGCAAACTCCTGATTAGTATTATCCCAGAAAACAGTTATGCCGGAATTTTGTGTGTTTGTTGTAATAGATATTGTGGGTTTTTGCGTTGATGGAAATTTATATGTTGGAATAACTTCGTAAGCTTTACGGTAAGCAATTGGCGGTTTGTTATCGCGATATAATTCACCTGCAGGTGTAACCCAACCGTCATCGGAAATCAACATACGTTTATAACCCACCCAATTATAAATAGAATATCGCTCAACAAACGAAGCTGTATCCATAACATTCAGTATTGCTTTCAACTCGTTGAATTGTTTTGTAAGCGATTCGCTATAACCATCGGGCCACCATTCTGTTGTCCAGTTGGCTCCATTGTTCCATTCCTTAATCCAAAGCGGGCGACCGGTTCGTTGATAAATAGCTTTCAGATTATTATACCACTGAGTTGCACTTAAACCACCCCAGTAAGCGTGAATAACCACATAATCGCACCGATAATTGCGTGCTTTTATACTGTCGATAAACGGATATAGCCAAGTAGAAAATTCGGTACAGGCAGGACTTCCGATTCGTAAACCCGATTTCATAAATTCAGGCCATTGCGCCACTGCCTGAGCCACTGTAATGTTTGATTGTTCAGTGTGGTCGGGTTCATTGTAAGCAATTACATGGCTGATATTTTCTTTATTGTTAATTTCATCCCACGATGGCCAATAACGTTGCCATTTTTCCGGAACATATTCATAATTGTTTTTTGATGATTGGTCGGCGCTCCATGTATAAAGCCATGTACAATTCATTTTATTTGTGTTCGATTCGGGACTTCCTGACGACATCCAGCCGGTTTGACACCAACCTTTTTTGGATACAAACTCCCATTTAAAAACCCTGATAAAAGAAACCGTTCTATCAAGATATTGCGATAAGGTTGCAACTTCCAAATCGGCATCGGCAGCTATAAAAACTCTGCTGTAACCACTTCCATTGGCATTGTTTGCAAAAGTAGCCATATAGCCCTTTTTCAATTTAAAAGATCGTATTGAATTATCAAATTCATCAAGATTGTTGTTGTAAACATGAAGAGAATATTTTTGGGAATTTCCTGTAAAGTTTTGCTCATCATAAACTGTAAGTGGTTGGAAAGATGGTGCATGTGGCATGATAACAGTTCCGTGACGGAAAATGGCAACACGAGCATTTACATTGTTTTTTGCCTGAATGCCATTTATGTAAACATACTGCAATAAACTGTCTACAACTCTTTGAGGACGGATATTATTGAAAAACACCCATGAGTCTTCAGAATTTAAGTGTATTACGGAATTTATCAATGGACTTACCGAAGCTGCAATATTTAACTCAGTTTTGCCGTTGATTATAACTTCCTTATCGGTAAACGAAACAGCATTGGAAACGGTTCCTGTTATGATTAAAGTAGAACGTCCCTGTGAGAAAATATTTGTAATACAAAATATAAACGATGAGATTATTAAAATTCTGAGCATATTTATGAAATTTGAAAGTTCTTCTGTTCTTCATCCGTAGGACCGCTTGGAGCGTTCAAACGGGTTTCGTCTTCTCATCCGTCAGACCGCTTGGAGCGGTCGGACGGTTATCGCAAAGCATCTGACCGATGTGCGGTCTGAAGCGTTTTGTAGCATCTGACCGATGCGCGGTCTGACGCGTTTTGTAGCGTCTGACCGATGTGCGGTCTGATGTGTTTTGTAGCATCTGACCGATGTGCGGTCTGATGCGTAAGATAATAGCTAACTTTTTTATAAAAAATCTTCATCCACTTTATCAATCAACAATTTATAAGTTTGTTCATAAATAAATTTCCGATCTAATTGAAACGTTTCTATTGAAAGTTGAATATTTACCAATGTTCCTTTTCTTATACCGATAAAATCAGGAAATGAGGAAAATTCCCAATCTTCAATTTTTTCAACCAATCCTGCCACAATTGGATTTTGATGTATATACATGAAACAATTAATTGCATAATCATTTTCGGCATGAGTAAGTTTTTTTGCCTTAACTTTGTGCACAAACAAGCTACCCTGCCTTTTTATTTGTTTGTTCAACGCTTGGGTATAAGAACTTTGAAGAGTACCAAAACCCCTTGCAATGTATTGCATTTGATCAATTTTTTTATTTTCATAAAACATTGCTCCTTCAGGTTTTATTTTTATTATGAAATGATAGTGATTAGGCATCAAACAATACGACAAAATGTGAGCATAGGGAAGAATACTTTCACGTACTTTCTTCAAAAAATAAATATAATTGTCGCGATTTAAGAATATCAAATCGTTACTTCTATTATATACATGAAAAGTGCAATTTTCTTCTAAATACATAATAACTCAAATTTAATTTATCGAACTTTCTCATCCGTCAGACCGCTTGGAGCGGTCGGACGGTTATCGCAAAGCATCTGAC
>CAYQWD010000030.1:10787-13418 GCA_964420955.1 uncultured Paludibacter sp.
ATGTGCGGTCTGAAGCGTTTTGTAGCATCTGACCGATGCGCGGTCTGACGCGTTTATTATTTTCTGTCGTTCGGGATATTTAATTCAATAAAACTTTTTTTGTAATAACTCCATCAGTTGTTTTTATGCGAACGAGATAAAAACCTGAAGAAATATTTCTATCAATTTCAATATTTGATTTATTTGAAAAAGGAAAAATTCTATTTGAAATAAAAATTTTACCCTTCAAATCGATTAAATCAACTTGAAAAACACCACTACCTGTAAAATCAGATTCAATAACAATATTTTTGTCTGACTGATATACTTTAAATCTACTATTTTCAATAAAATTTACAGCCGATGGAACCGTTTCAGTCAAAACTAAATCGTCTATATAAAAATTATAATTTGTTGAAATTGTATTTTTTGAATAAACGATAAAAACTTCAGAAGCCGGAGCTACAAATGAGATAGAAGTGCTTTGTGGAGTTTGTGTTGCCAAATTGCTTGCGGCAACCTGTGTTGTAGTATAAACTCCACCAATTGCAGAGGTGCGGGCTACGTTTGGAGCAGTAGCAGCATAAATATTTACGAGCGAAGTTGCGCTGGTACTTTGGCATTTATATTTCAAATCGAGCCGATAGGTTGCTCCACGATTAAGATTTTGAAGTTTATGGCTGATAGAATTATATGAAGATGCATCGCCCAGAAAGCGTAAATACATACAACGTTTACCTGAAGAAGCCCATGCCGATGTTTGAACACGCGAATAACCAAATTGTCCTAATTGTATCAAACTACCCGATGGCATCCATGTACCGAGAGGTCCTGCATCAGTAGGACTGTTTTCGAAACCCGCATCGAAAAAATAAGAACCCGCCACATTAGAAACTTTATGTAAACAAAAAGATGAATTCAAAGCAGATGTGTTTCTGTCTGCATAAATAGAACGATCAGCAATGATAGAATCGGAGCCAATTACTTTTCCTGAGTTTGAAGCTTGCGTAATATAAACAAGCGTATCGGAAATTCCCTGTAAAACCCATTTTGAATTATCGGTTATAGTATTTGAAAAGTTCAACTGATTTTCGCTAAAAGAAAGATATTTACCCGCATCGTTTAATATGGCATAAGTGTTTAATGTTCCGGCCATTGGAATAAATGTAAAAATCTGACTCTTATCATTTAAATCAGCATGTTGAAGCATTGCATTTAGAGTGGATGGTTTCTCTCCAATCACTTTTCCTCCTGCCCGCTGCTGAATATAGTATTTTTCAGAATTTAATATATTAACGAAGTTAGTTGAAAAAGTAACTGTCAAAGGAATATTTTTAATCACAGTTCCACTTGATAATGTTATGTTTCCGTTGATAGAATTAAAACCTTTAAATTCAATATTTACCGGTTGATCTGTTGCATTGGGAGCTAAAACCGATGGCGTAACGGTGATTCCCTCTGGAGCAGAAATTCTTATGCTATCAGAAAGCAAAAACCCGCTAACATTAATTATCGAATTTCGAACGGCACCATTCAGTGAAATGCTTGTAGAAGTTGTATAAATCTGACTGACTGCTTCGGCGGTTTTGGTCAGAATCATATTGTCGATATATTGCAGGAAATTTGTTGTTGTTGAGGGATTTTTTACAAAAACGACCCAACAGGATGTCGCGGGAGCTATGAAACTTATTACAGCATCCTGTGGCGATTGCGTTGCAGCAGTGCTCGACGGCGGAGTAGTTATAAATATATTTCCCAAACGTGAATTGATATCATCGTTTGCAGTAAGCGAAATGAACGAACTTGAAGTTGCTGTAACGGTATTTACATTACTTTGTTTGTATTTATAGGTAAAATTATATTTAGCTCCGGGAGTTAAATTGTTTATCTGATGGCTGATGCGCGTATAAGAATTTTCATCGCCATAAAAACGAAGTATAAATGCGTTATTGCCCACAGATTGATAACCATTACTAACAACTCTCGATCTGTAATTCAATGTTGTGGCATCGTTGTTACCGAGAATTTTATTGTTATTGTTAACCCAAACTCCAAGCGGAGTTCCTTCCACTACAGCATTTTCAAAACCCGGATCAATTAAACCATTAACTTTCATTTCAGCTTCAGGAACAAGTTTAAACAAACCGTTAGCATCTGTAGCAGTTTTATTGCACAACAATAACGAACCTGCATTATAATTATCTGTAGCCAAATACCCGCTTGAACCTGATTTGAATCTTAGGGAATTTAATCCCGAACCTTCAATTCTCCACTCGCCAAACAAACCCTCCGAAGTTTCAGAATATTCAGTAAGTTGCAGCAAATCAACGCTGTTTATAAGGTAATATCCCTCGGAATTACGAATGTTGTAAGTATTTGTTTTACCTGTTACAGGTAAAAATTGAAAAAGCTGTGCCTTATTTTCTGAAGGATTGTTTAAAACCACTTCGTTAAATGAAGTATTGCCGATTACTTTTCCCGAAAGCGTGTGCAATTGCAGAATGTAATAACGCTCTGTAGTGGAAATCTGCGCAGAAATCTGCAGAAAAATCAACAGAAAAAATGATGATGCAAAAATGCGGTGGAGTATTTTTTTGTTCATGTGCAAAAGATTTTCGGTTAAGAAACAGTTTTCAAAAATACATAAAATAG
>CAYQWD010000031.1:0-2307 GCA_964420955.1 uncultured Paludibacter sp.
GGGAAGTCGCTTGTCTTTATGTTAATTTTTTAATTTCTCAATATTTCAAGAGCCATTCAAAAACATTTTTGTGAATAATGCCTGCTTTGCTTTGAGGAAACGAATCGGTAGTCAATAGAAATTTGGGGTAATTATCTTTCACAGATGCTAATGCTGCAAATTCCCGTTCGGCAGTATTGGCATCTGAAACTTCCCACGAAACTTGATAATATTCAATTTCACCATTGCGATTTTTGACTTTAAAATCGATTTCGCCATATCGAAGTGCACCGGTCCATATTTTATAACCCCGGCGTAAAAGTTCAAGAAAAACGATATTTTCAAGGATATGTCCTCTGTCGGCAGTTCGTTCTCTGCCTATCAGTACATTCAAAAATCCCACATCTACAAGATAGTATTTTTCCTGCGTGGCAAGCTGCTTTTTGCCTTTTATATCGAAACGATTTACACAATAAAACACAAAACTCTCGACTAAATATCCAATAAATTTCTCCACCGTGGCATGATGTACGCTTTGATTATCACCTTTCAACGCTTTGGAAATACTACCCGGCGACATTTGACTACCGATATTGGCAGCAAGAAATTTTACTACATTTCCAAATGCTCGTTTATCATTAATTTTATGCCGCTGTGTAATATCTTTCTCAATAATTGTGGCATACAATGCTTCGAGATATTCGTAAACCTTATCGTATCCATCTTCACGTAAATCGATGCCTTTAGGCAAAGAAGTTTCATTCACATAATCAAAAAATAATGACTCGAAATTAAGGTATTTGTTATTGGCATCAATGCTTCTGGCTTCCAAATATTCTGAAAATGAAAATGGCAAAATTGAAATTTCTATATATCTGCCACTCAATAAAGTAGCTAATTCACCCGACAATAGATTTGCATTGGAACCGGTGATATATACATCAGTATTTTTAGTTGCATAAAGCCCATCTACCAACTTTTCGAAATCGGCAATATTTTGTATTTCATCTAAAAAAATATAATTCAATTTATCTGTTTGTAATTTCGACTTAATTTCAAAATAAAGCATATCCCATGTTTTATTCAAAAAATTTTCGGGCACTTCAAAATTGTAAAACTGAATTTGTTCGGGTATAATTTTCTCATTCTGCAAGCGATTTCGATACAACTCCAATAGTGTTGATTTTCCCGAACGGCGTATTCCGGTTATAACTTTGATAATGTCTTTGTCTTTGTACGACAATAGTTTATCGATATATTCTTTTCTTTGTGTTAGATTTTTCATGAGGCAAAGATAGTATAATATTATCAAAACATGAAAATAATGCAAGTTTTGATAATTTAAAATTTTACTATCAGATAACAAGGGATAAGTTTGATAAGGGACAAGCAGTTTGACTACGTCGATTTTCAATTCCCAACCGCTTGATGTTATCTTTCAAGCGACAGGGAAGTCGCTTGTCCCTTGTTAACAAAGAAAGAAAGCGACAGGGATGTCGCTTGTCCCTTGATTTCTATGAAAAGAATAGAAGTGAATCAAAAAAATATAATATATGCCTGATTTTTGCAATTCTACACCTGATTTGTTTAATTCTGATACCTTAAAGTGATTGTAATTTTGCAAAGTAAAACCCCCGACCCCTAAAAGGGAGATAAATTATGTTCATCAAAAAATTATAAAATATGAATAACGGAAAATCTGACTCTTATTCCCCTTCAGGGGTTAGGGGTAAATATATCTTACATAAAGCTGCCACCCGCGGTCATGCTGATCACGGATGGCTTAAAACGAATCATACTTTTAGTTTTGCAAATTATTATAATCCCGAACGTGTACATTTCGGTGTTTTACGTGTGTTAAACGATGACCGCATTGAAGGCGGTAAGGGTTTTGGAATGCATCCGCATGACAATATGGAAATTATTACAATTCCTTTGAAAGGTGTGATTGAACATAAGGATAGTATGGGAAATCACGGTACTATTTTGGCAGGCGAAATTCAGGTTATGAGCGCCGGAACAGGAATTTTTCACAGTGAATTTAACGCCCTGAAAGATTCAGCGTTGGAATTACTTCAGATTTGGGTTTTCCCAAACAAAAAAAATGTAATACCCCGTTATGACCAACAATCTTTGGCTGATTTGGAAAAGGTAAATGAGTTTTATCAAATTCTTTCACCAAATCCTCAGGATGAGGGAGTTTGGATTAATCAGCAAGCATGGTTTTCGCTTGGAAATTTAAAAAACGGGTGGGAGGGAAGTTACAAATTGAACAACCCACAATCGGGAGTTTATGTTTTTATGATTGAAGGCGCAGCAATTGTTGCC
>CAYQWD010000031.1:2344-13409 GCA_964420955.1 uncultured Paludibacter sp.
AAACGCGGAAATTCAAATTTCAACAAAAACAGACAGTACCATTTTAATTATGGAAGTTCCAATGAATTAACGTGCTAATCTGATAATGTGATAATGTGCCAATGAGATAATATATCAATATACAAAAAAACAAAAAAACAATTAATAAATAAATGATTATGAACACTTTAATTAAAAAATTCTTTGCTACAGATACCACAAGCTGGTCGTTATTAGTTTCCCGCCTTGCCTTGGGAGTAGTTATTTTACCTCACGGAATGCAAAAAGCATTGGGTTCGTTTGGTGGGTATGGACTTGAAGGTACAATTGGTGCTTTTACGGGAATGGGAATGCCTCTGATTCTTGCAGTAATGGTAATTCTGGCCGAATTTGTTGGCGCAATTGGTGTAATACTCGGAGTGGGAACAAGGTTTATGGCTTTTTCTATTTTTCTGACATTGGGTGGAGCTATGTTCATTGGAGGACATGTTGAACACGGTTTCTTTATGAACTGGTTTGGCAATCAGGCTGGTGAAGGTATGGAATACTTTATTCTTGTACTTGGATTGGCTGCTGCTTTAATGATTTCGGGTGGCGGTAAATTTTCGGTGGATGGACTGATTTCGAAGAAACTGAAATAATTCAGATAAAAGAACAAAGAATAAAGAACAAAGACATGTAAGAGACAATCCAGTTGGGTTGTCTTTTTTTTTGATTGAAAGTACCAATCTTATCAGCTAAAACTTTATATATTCTATTTCACTACTGACCGATAAAAATAGTTTGAATTAATTTTTTTAGCTTGTTAGATTCCTCACTATGTTCGGAATGACATACAATCAAAAAGTTAGGTTTTTGTGAGGAGGTAGGTTGGCGGCTTCGCCGCCAACCTACCTCCTCACAACCATAATCAATACAAAGCATTGTCATTCAGAGCGTAGCGAAGAATATCAGATGTTTAGTCGGTTAGTAATGATTCTATTTATTTTTTCAAGCGACAAGGATGTCGCTTGTCCCTTACTAAATCAATATTACAGTAACTTTATATTGAAGTATGTCAGTGTTTTTATATAATTGTCCTGAGCTGTAAGACAGGTATCCATCAAATATTCCCGCACTATGCTCCATTCAATGTGTTGTTTATCGGCAAGATGTATAAATTATTCCAAAAATATACTTAACATTTTGCCGATACCGGCAAGAATATGAAACATTTCTTTTTAATATTTCACCTGCTTTAATAGTAAACATTTCTGAAAATTGTAGTTACAGTGAATTAATTCACCAAAAAACATTATTTTCGGTGAATTAATTCACCAGAAATTATCTTTTTCAGAATAATAACTCAAAAAATGAAAATCCTTGTTACCGGCGCCAACGGACTTCTTGGGCATCATGTAGTCATGCAGTTGCAACAAATGCATAACGATATCCGGATTATACTTCGTGGTTCGCGCGATTTGTATTTCGATAAAACCGGAATTGGAATTATTCAGGGAACTTTTACTGATTATATTTCGCTGAAAAATGCAGCTGACGGATGTGAAGCTATTATTCATATCGCTGCGGTTACTGCTACTGATTTACTTCATTATCAGGATTATTATAAAATTAATGTTGAAGGTTCTGCAAACATAATTAAAGTTGCTGAAGAACTAAAAATCAACCGAATAGTTTTTGTGAGTACTGCCAATACAGTGGGATATGGAAATTCCGAAAAATTAGCTGATGAAACAAGTGGAATTGAATATCCGTTTAGCAAATCTTTTTATGCCCGAAGTAAAGCAGAAGCTGAAAAGATTTTTATTGAAGCCTCCCGAATGCCTGGTCGTCATGTAATTATTATTAATCCTACATTTATCATTGGTGCTTACGATACTAAACCAAGTTCAGGGAAACTTATTTTGTTGGGCTATAAAAAGAGATTTATGTTTGTTCCGAAAGGCGGAAAAAATTTCGTGGCTGTATCGGATGTTGCTTCTGCAATTTGCAATGCGTTAACCTTGGGAAAAAATGGTGAGCGTTATCTGGCAGCTGGTGTAAATCTTTCGTTTAAAGTGTTTTACTAAATGCAGAGTCGGGTAGGGGAGTATCAACAAAAAATAATTGTATTGCCCGATTATTTGTTGAAAATTGCAGGAAAATTGGGAGATATAGTTAGAATTTTCGGTATAAAAACTGAACTTTGCAGTATGAATCTGAATCAGTTGATAATACAGGAATATTACACGAATAAAAAAGTAATACAAGAGTTGAATTTGACTACGAAACCATTGGAAAAAGCTATTAGAGAAGCTTTGGAATGGTTTAAGAAAACAGAAACCATTTGTTAATCGAATATTAAAATAAATAAAATGGAAAAACTAAATAATATACATCCCGGAGAGGTTTTAAAGGAGGAATTTCTTATTCCCATGAATATTTCGGCATATAAACTTTCAAAAAATTTGGAAATACCTCAAACCCGTATTTCACAAATCATAAAAGGAAATCGCAAAATTACTGCTGATACAGCTTTAAGATTGAGTTCGTATTTTGGAAATTCGGCAAAATTCTGGCTTGGATTACAGGATGATTTTGATATTGAGGCTAGAAATCAACGCAAAACATTGTATTTGAAAGAATCAGACAAAGAAATTTGAAGCAAATAGCTGAAAAATTAGATTTCAATTAGTGTTGTGTTAAAAGCAAAATATTCCAAGCTAAGATTTATTCGACAGACCGCAAATAACGGTCGTGCGTCATCCGAGAATAGCGTTCAATTGCTTCAAGCGGTTTGCCACATTACAAAACAAAATAATTGCCTTTAGTGATTTTAATGGTTATTTCTTTCTATCCACTATTGATGCCACAAAAGTATCGCCTGTAACATTCACAACCGTCCGAAGCATATCCAAAGGTCGGTCAATGCCAATAATTATTGCAATTCCTTCAGCCGGAATTCCTACGGTTGTCATCACCATTATTGTCATAACAAGGCTTGCTCCGGGAACAGCTGCTGTACCTATTGAAGCCATTACAGTAACAAAAAGCACGCTGACCATTTGAGCCATACTAAGTTCGATACCAAAAACCTGTGCAATAAACAGCACTGCAATAGCCTGATAGCAACTTGTTCCATCCATATTTATAGTAGCGCCGATAGGCAGAACAAATGATGCTGTTTCTTCGGATATTCCAAGTTTTTCCTGTGTTTGTTCCATTGTAAAAGGCAGGGTTGCAGCGCTCGAACTGGTGGAAAAAGCTACTAATTGTACTGGAAATACAGATTTCATAAAATGCCGAATGTTACTTTTAGTAATTATCTTCAACATTACAGGGTAAAATACAAATCCCAGAAACAGAAGACAGCAAATAACCGTGAGTGCATACATTCCCAAAGCTGAAAACATTGCAGCATCGCCCGAAAAATCGACTACCAATGCTGCCATAAGTGCAAATACACCAAAAGGAGCAAATTTCATAACCAAATCGATAATTTTCAGCACAATTGTTTCGGTGGAAATAATTACGGACATAAATGGTGCAGTTCTTTCACCGCCTACCAGCACAACAGCTATTCCGGTTAGCAGCGCTACAAAAATCACTTGCAGCATATTGCGATTATCAGATGCAGCTGCCACGAAATTTTCAGGAATCAAGTCGCTGATAAAATTCATCGGGTTACGATTATTTTCTTCAGCAGGCTGGTTTATTGGTGTTTTATCGGTGTTCTGAATATATTTTTGGCGATATTGATCCGATTCAGTTTGTGTAAAAACACTCCCGGGTTTTACTGCACTCACAACAATCAAACCCAGTGAAACTGCAAAAAATGTAGTAGCCAGATAAAGTGTAATTGTTCTCAAACCAAGTTTCGACAGTTTTTTTAAATCGTTCATACTGCCGATACCTTTTAAAAGCGAAACGAAAATTAACGGTATAGCAATCAATTTCAGCAATTTAATAAAAATATTTCCCCAGGGTTTTATCCAATCTGTAACAATTGAAGAATGTCCGGTTTTTAAAAAGAAGAAACCGGCAATAATTCCGAAAATCATGCCTGCAAGTATTTTTACAAAAAGCGGAAATTTTTTTACTGTCATATATTTTTTTTGAGTTAGCGTAGGTAATCAATAATAAAAAAGCTTTTTAAATTAAATTTTGATGATTTTCAAGCGACTGGGAAGTCGCTTGTCCCTTATAAAATAAGGGACAAGCGGTTTCTAACCGCTTGAAAAAACCCCTCAAGCGACAGGGAAGTCACTTGTCCCTCTCTAATAAACCTAAATATCTACACCAAGAAATATTTTTAATAAATATCCAACAAAAAACGAAAATGTAGCCACGCCAAGGCTAATAGCTGTCATTTCGAAAAAACGCGCTTTAAAATTCAAATTCTTAGCTACTGAAATGTAATAGTTGAAGAGAAAAATTATAAGTACAGCCGTGAACAAAGTTATACCAAGCGCTAAAAATTTATCTTCAAGTAGCAGATAAGGTAAAATAAGTAAAATTACAGTTATAAGATATGCGAAACCAGTATAAACTGCCGACTTTTTTGCATTGGGGTCATTTTCGGCTTTCGACGAAAGATAATCAGATGCAGCCATAGACATTGCTGCCGAAATACCAGTAACTAACCCTACAAGTGATATAATTTTGTTGCTGTTTAGCGCAAGCGTAAAACCAGCCAAAGCGCCGGTAAGTTCAACCAAAGCATCGTTCAGCCCAAGTACAATAGAGCCAACAAACTGCAAGCGTTCTTCATCGAGCATGGCAAGGAGTTCGTGTTCGTGTTTTTCTTCTTCGGCGGCAAAATTTTCTGCTTCGGGAAATTCTGCGGAAAGATTTTTATAAAGATTTGAGCCGATTTGTTCTCTTTTTTCCATCAATTTTAGAACAAAAGATAAACCAAAAATGCGTGCCAGCCACACAGTAACCATTATTCGCCATTTATCAGGTTTAATTTCGTCTCCCGATACATTTTCCCAAAAAATGGCATGCGCTTTTTCCTGTAACCCAATTTTCCGAAGTATATCGGCATTATTCTTGTTCTTACATTCTTCTGATAGTGTGTTGTAAATATGATATTCAGTAAGTTCCGCTTTCTGAGCTTTTAATGCAAGCTTTTTAATTCTTATATCCATAAAATGAAGAATTAATTTAGAAAAAAATTCTGTTTAGATATCCATTAAATTGAAATTAATACTTGAAAATTAAATTATTGCAAATATATTTACTCATTTTGAATCAAAAAATTGTAATTTCGCAAAGTTATATTAAAATGCCGAAATTATGAGAAAGTTTTTAACTCTCATATATCTAATACTATTTATTCCGCTTTTTGTTTTTGCTAAAAGAAACAAACCTGTAGCTGTTATACCATTTGAAATGGCCGGAAGCTATATTGTGTTAAAAGCAAAGGTTAACGGATCTAATCCTTTAAATTTTATTCTCGATACCGGCGTACGCAACACTATTATTACATCAATAAATCCAGACGACAGCATTTCTGTTTCTTATGCAGATTTGCAGGAGGTGCGCGGTCTTGGATTTGGTGCTGATATAAAAGCTTATATGTCGTACAAAAACAGCATAGAAATTGGTCGTTTGAAACTCGATAATCGAAATTTAATGGTGCTTGAAAACGATATTTTTAACCTTTCAAGATATACCGGAATGGTAATTAATGGTATAATCGGGGTTGATTTACTGAGAGATCATGTTGTTTACATAAATTATAGCAATCACCGCATGATGTTTTACCAGTCTGAAAATTTTTCGGCACTTAAAGGATTTGGACAAATGCCAATGATTGTTGAGGGACAGAAAATGTATATTCAACTTTCGGTGCTCGAAACTGACTCTGCACGCCGCTCCATAAAAATGCTGATTGATACTGGAGCACAACTTAATGCATGGTTTCAAACTCTTACCAATAAAGCAATAAATATTCCCGAGAAATCTATTCATGGCAGAATAGGAGAGGGATTAAGCGGAGAAATTACAGGCTATTATGCCCGAGTGCCGCAAATTTGCATTTCAAATTTCTGTGTTAAAAATCCCGTTGTAGCTTTTCCTGATTCTTCCACTATAGCAGCCCTGGTCGGAAATACCGATCGAGATGGAACGATTGGCAGCCAGTTGTTAAGTCGTTTTAATTTGATAATTGACTTTGCCGGAAGAAAATTCTATTTCAAGCCCAATCATAACTTTAAGAATGCATTTAATTACAATATTGCCGGAATAGAGGTGGTGCAGGCTAATAATGTGTTTCCACAAGCAGAAATTGTAAAAGTTTGGAAAAATTCTCCTGCTGAAAAAGCAGGACTGCAACCCGGAGATATTATTACAAAAATTAATAGAGAGTGGATTCATACTTTAAGTATTACACAAATTCGTGCATTTTTCGAAAAACCATCTAACCAACCATTAATAGTTACCTATGAGCGCAGTAATAAAAATTTTGAAGCTACTATAGATATGAGACCCAGAATTTGAATTATTATTCATTAAATTTAAACTGACATGAAAAAATCATTACAAACTTTTGTTGCTATCGTTGTTATGATTTCGATAGCAACACATTTGAAAAGCCAGCAATCGCTTCCTTATGATTTAATTCAGACGGATGGATTGATTACAAAGTCCGATTTACAGCCTGTTGCTAAAACAGCAGTACACCCAGTTGCTTTACGCGCCCTGCAAAGAGGTGAAAAAAAAGGAGAATTTTCAAAAGTTTCCTACTCTTTTGCTTCCAATGTAAAATTGATGCCATCGCTAAAAACCAATATTCAGATTATGCGCGATGGCGTAGCCAAGATCAGAAATTTTACGCCACATCCAGACACCATTTATGTTGATGCCGATGAAAATAGCGACCTGGTTTTCAGAGCGCTCCCATTAACAGGAAATGAAGTTGCACTTTTAAGACCGTCTTTTTCATCTGTTTTCAGTAACTTTACTATTGAACAAGAAGAGATAAAACTTACGCTTGCCAATACTACCGATTGTGTAGTAGCAAATCCGGTTTCTTCAAAAACAAATCAGGATTATAATATTTCGTTTCGCTTCGATTCTATTGAGTTTGTACTTGACAGCACAAAAAACGGGGATAAAATTACCGTAACACTCGATGGATTAATTCAACTTACCAATCCAACTATCGAGGGGAAATATACCAAAAACAATGGCTATCGTTTGGTGTTCAAAGCAGCTGAAAAAGCTGACCTGAAAATTATTTCTACAATGAAATTCAGTAAGGAATATAAAAAGTTACTTTGGGGAACTGAAGTGAAAATTAAAGATCTTGGTCGATGTGATTTGGGGCTTTTTCTGCTTATAAAAGCCAATGGCGAAATAAGGCTTGTGGCCGAAGTAAATCAGGCATTCAATATAGCTGTTGGTGTGCATGGTTCAACTAATTATTACTATCCGGGAAATATATCACATATTTCCGATATAGAAACTATCTGCGAGGCAAACGTGGATATTTATTCAAAAATGACAGTTTTTGCAGGATTGCGTTGTACTGCAAAACTAAAAATTAAAAGTTTCAATGTGCTCGACTTATATGTCGATGGAGGTGCAGAAGCTACTGTCGAAACAGAAAATAGCTCTCTTGTTGCAGATGTAGGTTTACGTACTAAATCGGCAGGGAAAGTATTTTCGTATAAATTTACACTTTTCGATAAATATTATTCGCTTTGGAAATATAAAACGCCTGATATGGCTGGTTATGATATGATAATTCACGAAGCTTGTGCTTTTGGCGATTTTGTAGCCGGAGAAATTCATAGTAAAACATCTTCAGGTAAACACCCTTATAAGGGAAATCTGTTTATAGTTTTGCAGAAGCAAAATAACACTACTACAGAATATATAACTCAAACCAATGAAAATGGAGTTTTTGTTGCCAAAAATATTCCACTCAAAAATGGCGACAAAGTGAGGATAAAATTACCAAACGTTGCAAATTTAAGCAATGCATTAAATGCCACAATTCCTTTCAGCGAAATTAAACTCTATGCAGCCGATTATTTCAACGGATCAGCTTCAGGATTTGTAGCTGGCTCAAAAAGTGATTGGTACAATCTGGCATCACAGCAAAATATAGCACAACAAGGAAGGGTATCTCCAATACTAAAAACCAGAACGAATCTGTCAAAAAACGTAACTTCTATTTCGCAAAGCGATATTTTAAAAAAAATGAACGAGTTTAAAAACAATATAATCAGCTATAAAGGTCCGGTTGAATTTATCACCCGCGATAAATATCAAAAAGTTGTACTTAAATCGCCGACAATAAATCCGCAATCAACCCGAAGTACTGTTCCGGTTGCTGAAAGCGTAAAATTAAATCTAAATAAAGGCAGGATAAATACACCTTTAGGAATGTTTAATATAGATGGTTTGCAGTTCAAACCCAATCAGGAAGTAAAGGCACGTATCGAAATCGAAGGTTTTACAATAGAATCGGATTGGATCGAAACCGAAGGATTGATGATTTCGGGCATAGAACACATTGATTGGACTATTACCAGAGGTGCATCCGGAGAGACATACAGAGCAGAAAACAGTTTTGTGCTTATTTCACCTATTCGGAACGACAAAGTTCCAGAAGGCGAGATACGTATGCTAAAGGGAGTTGATGTGCCGCATACTACACTTAAAACAGCACAAAAACTGAATGAATTTCCCGAAGCACAGAAAGCTGTTGTGTTTTTCGATGTTACAACTTCATTACACCCACTCGGCGAGAATTCCGGAACAGCAATCGCATCATCAAATAACTGGTTAAAGAGTATACCCTATTTAACAAATGCCGATGCATTGAATCCGGCAAAAAACGGAAAGCATCCTTTCGAATTGATTTCATTTAAATTGAAAGGAGAAGAAATAGGTTATAAGCTCTTTGTGGATATATGCAGCATTTGTGAAAATGGAAGTATTCCAAGAAAAATAAATAACTTGCAAAGCACTAAACCCGGAACATTATTACAGCCTGATATTGTACAACCTATTAATGAGCCGGTAAAACAACCCTCAATTGGAGGAGGCAGAATAAGATAAAAAGCGAATATTCAAAATAATTACAAAGAAAAAGTTATCAACAATTTGCCAGTTAAAAAAAAACAACTATTTTTGCAGTCCGTTTTGAATACCCGTATAAAAAATAAAAAATAAGATATAAACAATGAAAAGGACATTTCAGCCTTCGCAAAGAAAAAGAAGGAATAAACACGGATTCCGCGAAAGAATGGCTACTGCTAATGGCCGTCGCGTTTTAGCTTCACGCCGCGCAAAAGGCAGAGCAAAACTTACTGTAGCCGATGAGGGTCGACACAAGTTTTAATACAGATAGTAATTCATTAAACATTTAAAAAGTAAAAACTTCGTTGTAAGTTTTTACTTTTTTTGTTTTAAGAAACTGTGAACATAATAATTTCACTATTTTTGAAATATTTTTTGAAAGATTGAAAGGGTGTGTCAATTTTCCATCAATCCTGTATTCAATTTACGTATAACAATAATGTTACATACAATAAGTATCATAAGTTAATGTTTATAATTTGTTTATATTAATTGAAACCCTCAATATAATTTTACCGGATAACACATGTAAGGTTTTCAAAACCAATTTAGGTGTCCTGGATAATATAAACTAATTTAGAGTACATACTTTTATAAAAATATACAAAACTCATAAAATAAAAAAAGGCATGGATTTAAAAAAATTCTGGAAAGAACATACCCTCGCTTTTATGCTCAGGCATTTGATTTATGCCGTACTTGCATTGGTTGCAATAACATGGATAACTCTCTTTTTGATTGATATTTATACTCATCATGGAGAATCAGAAACAGTTCCCGACCTCAAAGGATTATATTTGCCGGAAGCGGAGCAAATGCTTGCCAATCACGATTTATATCCTGTGATAATAGATTCGGTTTTCGATAAAAACAGAAAACTTGGTACTGTAGTTGAACAAAACCCTGGGCCGGGCTCTACTATGAAAAAAAATCGCCCCGTTTACATCATAATTAATGCTAAACAAGTTCGTCAGATACCTTTGCCTGATGTTACCGATTTATCTTTCCGACAAGCTGATGCACTAATCAGAGCAATAGGAATAGTTGTGGGAAATGTAGAGTATTTCCCTTCGGAATACAAAGACCTTGTAATTGATGTAAAATATCGAGGCGTTAGTTTGGTTCCGGGTACAAAAATACCTGAAGGTACGTTTATTACACTTGTTGTTGGCAGTGGAATTGGCAATGGACAAACACAAGTGCCTTCACTTAAAGGATTTTCACTTGAGATTGCAAGGGATAAGGTTTTGAGCGATTCACTTGTAACCGGCGCGATTGATTTTGACATTCAGCCTGTGGGAAATGTTGATGAATATGTAGTTTACCGCCAACGTCCGGTTGCGGGTCGGCGTGTGCCACTCGGCACGCGTATTGATATTTGGTTATCAAAAGACAGGACATTACTCGATAAAAATTTCGATGAAGAAAATCACAAAGTAGAAGAAAACGATGAAGAATTTTTTTAAGGCAAAATAAAAGTGAGAAACACCGAAGAATTTCCCGATGAAATAATTGAAGATGATGAACTGGAGGTGCAAATTCCCGAAGATGTTCTTTATGAACATTTCAGGTTCATCGTTGATAAAGGACAATCGCTGGTTAGGATAGACAAATATCTTGTAAATCTGATGTCAGGAACTTCGCGTACCCGATTGCAGGATGCTGCCGAAGCTGGTAATATCCTTGTCAACGAAAAATCGGTAAAAGCAAGTTATCGCGTAAAACCAAACGATGTAATTTCAATTGTTTTATCTTATCCACCACTTCGGTATGTTATCTATCCGCAAGAAATTCCAGTTGATATTGTTTACGAAGACGAAGACATAATTGTAGTAAACAAGCAACCCGGACTTGTGGTGCATCCCGGTTTTGGAAATTACGATGGAACACTACTGAATGCAATTGCATGGCATTTAAAAAATGAAAAAAATTTCGATCCGAACGATTCGCGGGTGGGTCTGGTACATCGTATCGACAAAGATACATCAGGACTATTGCTAATAGCCAAAAC
>CAYQWD010000032.1:0-3547 GCA_964420955.1 uncultured Paludibacter sp.
TGATAAAGGAAAGAATTGCAAAACTGCGGGCAGTAATGCTCGAAAAAGGAATTTCGGCATGTATTGTGCCAGGGACCGACCCGCATGCAAGTGAATATATTGCAGAATGCTGGAAAGATCGAGTGTGGATTGCGGGTTTTACCGGTTCTGCCGGAACTGCAGTTGTAGGGCTTCAAAAAGCAGGCGTTTGGACAGACTCACGCTATTTCCTGCAGGGTGAAACAGAACTTGCCGGTTCAGGTATCGACCTTATGAAGATTGGATTACCTGAAACTCCAAGTATGGTTAATTGGATAATTACAACTTTGAAAAAAGGAGAAAGAGTGGGAGTAAACCCGCAAATGTTTTCGGTAGATGCGTATCAGTCATTACAAACCGAGCTTGCCGAAGCAGAAATTGAACTTGTATCAATCGATTTAATTTCTGAAGTGTGGACAGATCGACCGGAAATGCCTTCGAATTCTTGTTTTGTATTCGATGTTAAATATGCAGGTAAATCGGTTTCTGAAAAACTGATGCTTTTGCGTACAGAAATGCAGAAAGCGGGAGCGCAAGTAGTTATTTTATCGGCTTTGGACGATATTGCATGGTTGTTTAATATCCGTGGCAACGATGTAGATTACAATCCGGTAACAATTGCTTTTGCCATTGTTGATGTGCAAAGTGTAACATTGTTTATAAATCCTGAAAAAGTAAATTCAGAAACTGCTGAATTTTTCCATAAAAATGGAGTAAAAACAGCTTCATATCATTCAGTTTATCAGCATCTTGAAAAAATATCAACCGAAGCAAAAGTCTGGATTGATGGTGGAAAACTGAATCGTTCACTTTATGAATCTATTCCTGTTCTGTGTAAGAAACTGAACCGTATGTCGCCGGTTTTCAGGCTGAAAAGCATTAAAAACGAAACTGAAGTAGCAGGTTATCGCCGTGCGATGATAAAAGATGGTGTTGCTCTAACCCGTTTTTTTATCTGGCTCGAAAGAAATGTGTCATCCGGCAAGCTTACAGAATTCAATGTTGATGGAAAATTACAGGAATTTCGAGCTCAACAAGAAAATTTTGTTGGACCGAGCTTTGGTACTATTGCCGGCTATCGCGACCATGGCGCTATAGTTCATTACAAAGCTACCGAAGAATCGGCTTCAGCCTTACATCCTGAAGGAATTTTTCTACTCGATTCGGGCGGACAATACTTTGATGGTACAACTGATATTACTCGGACTGTTACGCTTGGAAAACCATCTGATGAAGAAAAATCAGATTTTACATTGGTTTTAAAAGGACATATTGCGTTAAGTTTGGCAGTTTTTCCTGTTGGTACACGCGGTTCACAACTTGATATACTTGCCCGTAAAGCCATGTGGGATTTAGGAATGAATTACGGACACGGTACCGGTCATGGAGTTGGACATTTTTTGAATGTACATGAAGGTCCGCAAAGCATTCGTATGGATGAAAATCCGGTTACTTTACAGGAAGGTATGTTTATGTCCAACGAGCCGGGTTTGTACCGAACAGGAAAACATGGAATCCGTACCGAAAATCTTGTATTGGTTGTTCCGGCTGTTGAAACTGAATTCGGAAAATTTCTGAAATTCGAAACACTGACGCTTTTCCCTATTGATCAAAATTTGATAAACGTTGAAATGCTTACAAAGCAGGAAATTGATTGGATTAACGATTATCATAAGATGGTTTTTGAAAATCTGTCGCCATATCTTAATCAAGAAGAAAAAGAATGGCTTGAACTGAAATGTAATATAATATCATTTTAGAGTTGCCTTCTTGAAAAAAAAACGAGGTTAAAATGCTTTAACCTCGTTTTTTATAAATGAAAATTATTTTTTCCATCTGCACGAAGCGATACTTTTTGCCGGCAAATTATAAGTAAATGAATGTTTATTATCATCAATAACTAATTTAATATTTGTGTCAGTATCGTTTTGCATAACCATGCCATAAGTTCCGTCTGTATTTTCAACTGTGGTTGTGTACAATCCGGATACTTTTAAACCCGAAGTTCCAATGCGAACTGCATTTGGCGAAATTACTTTCGATAAATGACCAATCAAATAAAAATGCGATTTCCGGTCGAGAGTAGCATAATCTTTAGTGCTGATATCAACAGCGCCATAACAGGTTGTGCAACCTCCAGGTCGGTTTGGTGCGCCTTTTTCATCAAGCATGAAATTCCATACCATCACCGCTTTGCCAAAATTATTTAAAGTTCCGATACCAATTTCGCGCATACTCCACATCAAATCACCTGCGAAAGTATAATTCCAGCTTCCGATTGACATTTCGGTAAAATATAGATTTTTATCAGGATAAGCATTATGAACATTCAGTAATTCGCTTTTATCGCCCCCATAAGCATGAAAAGCTGCTCCGTCTACATATTTAGCTGCATCTGAATCCTGATAAATTTTTACAGGATAGCTTTGCTGATCCTGGATATTGTCATAATTGTAATTATGATCGAAAACCCATATTTTACTTGTAATATTTGCTTGTGCAAATTTAGGTCCCAATGCATTTTTTATGAATGCAGCCTGTTCTTGCCAAGTCATGTATAGCGATGCTGAGTTGCCACGATTCAGAGGTTCGTTTTGAATAGTGATGGCATCAATTTTAAAGCCTTCAGCATTCATTGCCTGAATGAATTTTACAAAATATGTGGCATAATCCTGATAATAAGCCGGATTGAGTTGTCCGCTTGTCCATGAATTAAAAGGTTTCAATTCGGTTAAATTATTTACTTTCATCCAGCGAGGGCAAGTCCATGGCGAAGCTAAAATTTTGACGTTGGGATTAATCGCAAGAATTTCTTTTAAAATGGGAAATAAATCCCGTTTGTCTAATTCATGAATGGCGAAATTTTCAATACCCGGTTGGTCGCAACAGGTATATTCTTCCAACGAAAAATCGGAACAGCCAATTGAAATTCTAATGTAGCTATACCCCATACCGGTTACAGGATCGAAAGTTTCCTTGAGCAATTTTGTGCGATTTGCTTGCGACATTTTCAGTAAATTATAACATGTTGAACCTGTAATTGCAGCACCAAAGCCATCAATTGTCTGAAATTTTTCGGCAGGATTCAAATAAATAGTTGATTCCACAGCCATATTTGGCTTAGTATTGAAATTCAAAGGTATGCTTGTAAATAGCATCGATTTGTTAGCAGTAGTTACATACAAGGCAACATCGGTTTTTATAGAATCATTGATGTCGGGTTTGTCGCCTCCTTCTTTACATCCATTGAACGAACAACAACTTGAAAATAATAATGAGAAAAATAAAATTTGAGTTATTTTCATGAGATTAAAAATTATTGACTTATTACGATAAAACTGACTTGTAAATATTTGAATCAATTTGTAATTGGTTTTCGGAGCAAAAAATCATTTCAGAAAATATTGAATAAACAGAAATTATTTTTTAACTGAACAAACTGCAATTTAAAATTACAAATGTAAAGAATAAGTACCGAAGCAGAATAGCAAACTTCTTTCTGCTTCGGTTTATTTGTTAATTTAGTTTT
>CAYQWD010000032.1:3586-3930 GCA_964420955.1 uncultured Paludibacter sp.
TCGACAACAGTAGCCGACAGAACTTTAACATTCCCATTCACATTAGGCGGTCCCAGAAAAGGCGCTTGTACTGTATAGTCGTTAACCCAGGTTTCATGACCGTCCCACCAACCGCGTTTGTGGAAGAATTTAAAGTCGAGTTTTCCATAAATGTTTGTATCGGTGCTTGGCGAATTTTTACAATACATGGTAACCTGATATACTCCAGGCGATACTAATCGGGCAGGATAGTAGTCCAAAGGACTGTTCCAGTTCCAGCTTGCAGTTGTAACATAAGGCGAGGAAGGACGTCCGTAGCCTGTTCCGCAAACCCACAAAACTTCAGGATATAAAGTTTCAGGTTG
>CAYQWD010000032.1:3946-6061 GCA_964420955.1 uncultured Paludibacter sp.
ATTCGCAGTTGTTAAATAATATGCTTTGTATAAACCTGTTTTACCGAGGAATTTTGCTTTGTTTGTTCCGGTTTTTTCAAAATAATCGGGCGAAACATTGTTTGCAATATCACCTGTTAATCCTGTAAATGTTACTTCAACATTTTCGCCAAAATAAACATTTCCGCCCCTGAAATTGGTATTGTTATTTAATGTGGCAGGGTTAGCAGGTAAATCAGCTATTACATCAAGAGTTGTTACAGGTTCAAGTTTTTTACCGCTTATAGTTGGTTTAAACATTAATGCATCGTAAGTAAATGATGAAATGCCCACTAAAGTTCCATCCGAAATTTCAGCCGATTCACCTGTTTGATTTATTAAACCTATGCCATTGCCAACTTTACCGAAAACTAAACCTGTCCAGTCAACCCTGTTGAATCTGTCAATTTTTGTAGCAATTTTAAATTTCAAGGTTTTTGCCAATGATAATCCGGTTGCTTTCCAGATTATACTGTCAGTATTTTCAGGTATTAGTTTAACTGTAGCGCCGGTTCCAAAATCCGGAACAAGATAATAGTTTTTTATCACAGGACGTTTTGCAATAGTTGTACTTATTATGCTGTCCCTTTCAATACCGGTTACATTAATTGAAGTTAGGTAAATTTTTACAGGAGCATTGTGCGGACGATTTGCAACAAACGGAACATGAAAAGCTCGTGAAAACGATGCCTTATTTCCTTTGGTTCTTACTACTTCCGATGCTATAATATCATTGTTTACAACCACACGAACCAAAGTTGTTGAAAGCGGTGCAATTTTATCGGAAACGGCAACTTTCAAATGAATTGAATCGCCATAAGTTATTATGCTTTCAGCAACAATTGCCGTATCAATCAATGGTGTGGATGTTGGGTATCTCATTACAAAATCATCGTTTTTGCAAGCCCAGAAGCCTGAGAAAAGTATTGATATCAATAATATTTTAAATGTACTTTTCATAATATCTAATGCTAATTATTGTTTTTTTTAAATTAATATCCCGGATTTTGAACCATAGAAGGATTTTTGTCGATCTGTGGTTGCGGAATAGGCAGAACTAATTTTTCCTCAGTAATTTTACTCATCGGTAGGCGACCCGGATCGCGGCTGTTAAGTGTGTTCATTATCGTAAATACTTTTCCTGTACGCACTAAATCGAACCAGCGATGTCCTTCAAATGCAAGCTCTAAACGGCGTTCGTTCAATACGGCATCTTCCATTTTTTCTTTTGACGATGTAATATCAGTTGTCAAATTTGGAAGTTTTGCACGGGTTCTAATTGTGTTCACAATTGTTGCTGCTTCAGCAAGTTTATTTTGTTGTACCAAAGCCTCAGCTTTCAACAGTAAAATATCTGCTAATCTGTATTTAATAAAACTGTGATATTTTGAACGGTATTTGTACATAAACGGATAGCCTTTCGATGGATAATGCAAACTCCAGTCCACATCAGCTCTTACGATAGTTTGGTTTTTTCTCTCAATATCGCCTTCCTTATCAAAAGCTGCAATTAAATCGCGCGAAGGAGTGAACCATTTTTTCCAGTCGTATTTGCTATTTGGTGAAGCTAGGTCAATGCCGCACATCCAGGTAATCCAGTTTCCGCCGCCGGCAAATGTGATTTCAAAAATTGCTTCTGATGTATTACGGTTTTTCAAATCGGTGTTGGAGGAGTTCATATCAAACAAATCGCCGTATTTTGCAACCAATGTTACATCTTTCTCAACTTCATTGCAATAATTGATTACTTTTGAATAATCACGTAAAGGTTTTTCGGCATATATTTTTGCTAACAAAGTATTTGCTACAGTACGAGAGAGCATGAATTTGTTACTGGAAATTACCGGAGCGCCATCGGATTCTAAAGCTGTATTCAAATCTTTTACTATTTGACGGTAAACCACATTTACCGAATCTCTTTTTGGATAATAAAGCGGATAAACTTGTTCGATATTTTTTGCGGTTATGGCAGGTGGTTCAATCAAAATCAGTGGAACAGCGCCCCACAAACGTACAATGTCGAAATAAACCATCGAACGTAATATAAGCGCTTCAGCCTTCCATTTTTTTCGCTCAGCCTTGGAAAATGTAACTTCG
>CAYQWD010000032.1:6071-11604 GCA_964420955.1 uncultured Paludibacter sp.
CACTGAGTCGACATTGCAAATTACACTGTTGGCTGCGGCAATCATGGCAAAATATTGATCCCAGTCGCGATTAATGTTTTTATTTTCACCATCCTGTTTCTGTTGTTCAAGTTGTGCCAATTCCAAATCTGTAGCTCCTCTATAGGCATTATCGGCATGACTATCCGTATAAACCAGCATATCAAGTATCCAAGCTTCTACTTTATTTCCCGAAAGCATATTGTACATATAATCGTACTGTGTTTTCATTTCTGCTCGAGTAGCAAATTTTACTGTACTTCCTGTATTTGTATTTCCTCCAACATTAAGTTCCGTGAAATCAGAAATAGGATCTAAACTGAGATTACAAGCACTTATCAGTATGGATAAAATAAATGTAAGTGATATTTTAATATATGTTTTCATTGTGAATTATGGTATTTTAAAATTCAATATTAATTCCTGCCACATAACTCTTCGATTGCGGATAAGTTCCATAATCGATGCCCTGAATTGGTGCATAACCACCGTATTGATTTACTTCGGGATCAAAGCCTTTATATTTGGTTAATGTCAATAAATTTTGTGCGGTTATATAGGTTTGAATACGCCCTATTTTGAGTTTGTTCATCCATTCACCCTGCAAGTTATACGAAATTGTTAGCGATTTAATTCTTAAATAACTTCCATCTTCCACAAAGCGAGTCGATGTTTTTAAATTTTCTTTTGTGGCTGAAACTCCGGGCATATATGTTACCATACCCGGACGGCGCCAGCGGTCGAGTACAGCAACCGATTGATTTTTGTCATCGTACATTCCTTCGGTTTCCATGCGTGAAACATTGTAAATCTGGTTTCCTTGCGAGCCTTGTAAAAAAATGTTTAAATTGAAGTTTTTATAACTCAAATTATTCGTCATACCATAGGTGAAATCAGGATTCGGATCGCCTATAACTTTGCGTTCGCTCAGTGATGGTACCCCATCTTCGTTTTTTGTTTCGTACATCAACTTTCCTGTTTCAGGATCGACACCTTTCGAAACATATCCAAAAAATACGCCTAATGGAAGTCCCGGAGTCATCAATACTATTTTTTCACCAGTGGTTGATTCGGCAAAGTAATATTTTTGTTGAAGGGTAAGTTTTTCCAAACGGTTTCTGTTGATTGAAATATTGAAATCAGTATCCCATTTGAAGTTTTTTTGATTAATATTTTTTGAATTTACTGTAAGTTCAATTCCTCTGTTACTCATTTCGCCTTCGTTGCGGGTTAAGCTGCCCACAGGCGCTGTTGAGGGTAAAGGAACATCAAGAAGCAGATTTGTTGTGTATTTATAATAAGCATCCAATGCGATACTCAAACGGTTTTTTAATAAAGTGAAATCGATACCTATGTTAGTTTGCGATGTTGTTTCCCATGTTAAATCTACATTGCTCATGCTTGCAACCGAAAGCGCCGGAACAGCATCGGCATATACATAAACGCCATCTTTGGTTTCCCACCATGGCTGACGCTGAATATTATAACGTTGCAGGTAAGCATAATCACCAATTCCTGATTGATTTCCTGTCTGTCCCCAACCTCCACGCAGTTTTAAATCATCAATCCATTCAATTCCTTTCATAAATTCTTCGGATGAAATTCTCCATGCAGCCGAAGCCGATGGAAAATATCCCCATTTATTTCCTGGAGCTAATTTGGAAGAACCATCAGATCTGAAATTGATTGTAAGAAGATATTTACTGTCGTAGTTATAAGTGAATCTTCCCAAGTATGACATTATTGCCCATTCGGAAGCTGAAGTTCCACTCCACTGTTCAATTTTATTAGCCGCATTCAGGGTTTTAACATCTGCATTGGCAAAATGTGAACCGGTCATATAACTTTGATTCCAAGTGGATTTAGTGTAAGATGTGCCCGCCATAGCGCCAAAAGTGTTTTTGTCAATGCTTTTATCGTAACTTAAAATATTATCGAAAACAAGTATAGAACTTAATGAGCGATTATCAGATGCTTGTCCGTACATTGTTCTGCCATAGGATGTTTTAACAGGATCGAGAAAACTTGTGGCATGATAATAAACTCTGTCCAAGCTCAATGACGATTTTAGTTTTAAATCTTTGCTTATGGTCAGGTCGGCAATTCCACTTCCCACAAAACGGTTGCTGTTGCTTTTATTATCCTCGGTGCGCGACATGTTTTCAACCGGATGCGTTACATTGGTGCCATAAAAATTATTATAGTACTGTCCTTCGTTGTTCCGATCCCAAATTAAAGCATAAGTTGGTGTGTTGATGACCGAAAGTATGACACCTGCACGATTTGAACCTGTTCCGGAAATAATTCCATTATTTGTATAATCAGAATATGCCAGATTGGTTGAAAACTTTAACCACGGGCGAACTTGATTTTCTACATTTGCCCTGATATTGAATCTTTTGTAAAATGCTACTGGAATTATCCCTTTTTCATTAGTATAACCACCCGAAAAATAATAACTCATTTTATCAGTTGAATTGGCAACTGAAAGTTGGTACTCCTGCGAAACTCCGGTTCTGAAAGTTTCCTTAAACCAGTCTGTCTGATCGGATAAACCTTCGGGCAATGTAACTGCGCCGAGTTCGTCCATTAATTCTTTGTATTGTGCAACGTTGAGCGATTGTAATTGTTTAACAACATTTGTGATTCCGGCTCGCGTTGATAAAGAAATTTTTGCTGCACCTTTTACTCCTTGTTTGGTAGTGATTAATACTACTCCATTTGCAGCTCTGGATCCATAAATAGCAGTGGCTGAAGCATCTTTCAGAATTTGCATACTTTCAATGTCGTTTGGTGAAAGAAAATTGATTTCTGACATTGGTACGCCGTCAACAACATAAAGTGGGTCGTTACTTGCTGATATTGATGTGTTTCCGCGAACTCGAACTACCAAGCCTGCACCGGGTTCGCCATTCGGCTGCACTACATTTACACCTGCTGCTTTACCCTGTATGGCTGCTGCTGCCGAAATTATGGGACGCTCAGTAATATCTTTGGTCGATACGCTTGAAACTGAAGTGGTAAGATCTTTACGTTTTGATGTTCCATAACCTACAACTATCACTTCTTCAAGAGATTTTGCACTTTCAAGCAATGATATTCGTAATTTTTTTTCAGTTCCAATTGTAATTTCCTGCGATATCATACCAATATAGCTGAAAATCAAAACATCTTTTGCTGAAGCTTCAATCTTGAAGTTTCCGTCAATGTCGGTTATCGTACCCGAACCTGTACCCTTAATCAATACGTTTGCTCCTATTATCGGTTCATTGTTACTGTCAACCACAATTCCCTGTATTGAAATTTTTTGGGCATAAAGGTTCGATTGAAAAAACAGAATAATGCCAAAGAGCAAAATTTTTTTCAGATTTTTGACATATTTTTGTCGCCAATCATTTTCTATGAATTTTTTTCTTGTGTTTTTCATGGATTAATAATATGTTATTTTTTGTAGTTTATTTTTGTTACTAATTTTTCAATTCTTAATTCAAACTCGCCTTCTTCGATTACAGTTTTATTATTTTGGTTTACAAAAGATAAATCGTTAGTCCCTATATTAAATGTAACAGTTTCAGTTTCTCCGGCTTCAAGATAAATTTTACTGAACTTCCGAAGTCTTTTCACATCAGGCGAAATAGATGCAACTTTATCGCTGCTGAACAACATCACCACTTCTTTTCCGGCAATATTTCCGGTATTTTTAATATTAACACTTACAGTTACATTTTGATTATCTTTAATTACAGTTTTATCAGTTTTTAATGATGAATATTCAAATGTTGTATAACTTAAACCGTAGCCAAATTCCCATTGTGGATTATAGTCCGATTCGTAAATATATGCACCTTCCGATCTTTTTTGCTCTTCGGAAGGTTTGTGATAATAGGTAGTAATTGAATTGGGGAACGATGGATAAGTGTAAGGTAACTTTCCTGAGGGATTTACATCGCCAAATAAAATATCAGCTAATGCATCGCCACCATAATTTCCGGGTAAATAAACCTGAAGTACACCACTCATCAATGGCTCAATTTCATGAATACAACGCGGACGACCTTCGTTTAACACAAGAATTATGGGTTTTCCGATTTTAGAAATTTCCAAAGCTAATTTTCTCTGTAAATTGCTTAAATTCAAATCATTCAAATCACCCGGTTTTTCAGTGTAAGAATTTTCGCCCAAACAAAGTACAATAGCATCGACCGATTTTGCAGCTGATACAGCTTGACTAAAATCATTTTCTTCTTCTTGAAAATAATTGCCTTGTTCAATATAACTGACACCAGGAATATATTTCACATTTTGATTCCCGATTTTGTTTTGTATTGCTTCAAGTATGGTATTGTACTTCTGAGCAAATCTTTCGGTTTTCTCGCCTTGCCATGAGTATGTCCATCCGCCATTTAGCGCACGCATACTGTTGGCATTTGGTCCTGTAACTAAAATTTTTGCATTTTTTGAAAGCGGAAGGATATTTTTTTCGTTTTTAAGTAAAGTAATCGCTTCTGAAGCTGCATTATATGCCATTTTTGCTGATTTTTCAGAACCAAATTCAGGATAATCACTTAAGTTTGTAACCGGATTTTCCCACAGCCCAAGTTTCATTTTAAGTTTTAAAATTCTGCGAACGGCATCGTTAATTCTGCTTTCTTTTACCTTTCCCTCTTTTACAAGTTCAACCAAATCATTGCAAAATTTTTCATATTCATAAGGAATCATAGACATATCAATTCCTGCATTGATAGCTAAAGCAATTGCCTCTTTGTTATTATGGGCAATTTTATCGCGTTTTTCAAGATTAATAATATCCATCCAATCGCTCACTACCACACCTTCGAAACCAAGTTCTTCTTTCAGAAGTTTAGTAATAATGTCATGGCTGGCATGTACCGAAACTCCATTTATCAAGCCCGAATTTATCATAACCGATTCAGCGCCGGCATCAATTGCAGCTTTAAACTGTGGCAAATGATATTCTCTTAAAACATGTTCGGGTACGTAAGCCGGCGTACGGTCTTTTCCGGAATTTGGAACTGAATAGGCAAGAAAATGTTTCAAACAGGAAGCTACTTTTGAATGATGTGAAATGCTATCGGTAATGCCTTCGTATCCAAAAATCATTTGCTCTCCAAAAATTTTTGCCAAATACGGATCTTCTCCAAAGCCTTCAAATTGGCGCGAGAAACGTGGATCGGCTCCTAAATCAAGTACGGGAGAAAAATTCCATGGAATTCCGGATGCCCGAGTTTCGTAAGCTGAAACTTTAGCCATATTGTAGGCATGTTCCGGATTAAAAGTAGCTGCAATTGCTATTTGCTGAGGAAATAAAGTGGCTCCAACAGTGTAAGTAACTCCATGTATAGCATCTATTCCGTACAAAACCGGTATCTTCATTCGAGTGTTTGTAGTAGCAACATGCTGAATTTGATTAATAATTTTATGCCATTGCTCTTTCGGTAGCGCGTAATTGTTCGTAGTGTTCAAAATTGAACCTATGTGATACTTAACTATCACG
>CAYQWD010000032.1:11619-13377 GCA_964420955.1 uncultured Paludibacter sp.
AATTTCAAATAGTTCTTTACTCTCATGCCGTGTGTTGCCATTTCCAATTACATCAAGCGTAATTTGTGCCATTTGCCCCACTTTTTCTTCCAATGTCATTTCTGAAAGAAATTTTTCAATTTTTTTATCAACTTCACTTTGTGAGTTTTTACATGAATTGCCAAATAAAATAATTGCAATTGTAAATAAAATTGAGAAAATGTTTTTCTTTATCATAATAGTTAAATAGGTGAATAATAAAAGTGTCAAAATAACAATAACTAATTTATATGCAAAGATAGCGATAAAATTTACTTTTCAATCAGCCCAAGTGTTAAAAGTACACTCTTATTTGCATTTTTATTTCTAAAGTGTTTAAATCGCTGAAATAAAGTTAGCAAAAATGTTACCTTTGCAAAAAAATAAATCAATGAAAGAAAACGTGATGAAAACTAATACTACAGATATGCTGCCAAGTTTGTCGGTAGATTGTGTAATTTTCGGTTATTCTGAAAATTCGTTGAGTGTTCTTGTTAGAAGTGAAAATGTAACTGTTAATAATAAAATAGTTATTGAATGGAAATTGCCTGGAAATCACGTTTTGCGCAACGAGGATATTTATACTACTGCAGCCCGTATATTAAAAGAGCAAACCGGTTTGGAAGGAATTTATGTAAAACAATTTCAGGTGTTTAGCAGTATAGATAGATTATATAGGCGACCACAGGATTTTGTATGGGTTAAGCCACGTTTGCTCGATGAAAGAGTTATAACCGTTGGTTTTTATTCGCTTGTAAATATTGATTCGATAAAAACAGAAGAAATGATTGAAGTTGCAAAATGGATGAATGTTTATGAAGTCGAAGATTTAATGTTTGACCACAATGAAATATTCGATGAAGCATTAAAGAAATTAAGATATGATTTGCTTCATGAACCTTTGGTTTTTGAATTATTGCCCGAAAAATTTACACTAACCCAAATGCAAAAAATTTACGAAGCAATTTTCAATACTACTTACGACAAACGAAACTATCGGAGAAAAATAAATAAGATGGCGTATCTTAAACCTACCGAAGAAATTCAATCTGGCGTATCGCACAAACCTGCACGCTATTATGTTTTCGATAGGGAAATTTACGAATCAACTCGTGCCGAAAGATTTGATTTCAGGGTATAGAATATTTGTTTGAAAGTTTGAAGAGTTTGAAGAGTTATCCATGCTTTGTCCCGAAACTTTGAAATCCTACTTTTGTTATTGTTCATCTTTTTACGGTTCATTTTCTTTAAAATGTTCGACTTTCAAATATTGTCGGACAAGTGTGCAAAAACCTGTATGAAATTATCATCATAAAAATAAAGATACAACCCGCATAAAACAATTAACTTTCTGAGTTAAAATATTTATTTGAATAAGGTTTGAAATTCAGGCTTTTCTTAAATCCCCAGTTTGTCTTTTCCGGTAATTGTATTTGTTAATTTCATAATAAATATATAAGTAATTGGTACAAGCGACAAAGCATTTGCCCAAATAAGCGGTCCGTTTTTTAGTAAAATTCCGTAAAGCAGCCATAACGAAATACATACCACAACTATACAATACATAACCAACGAAATACTATGTGTATCCTTAGTTGTGTAAACTTTTATAGCCTGCGGAAACTGGTTTAAAACAGAGAGTAAAGAAGCTGAGAAACCGACTAATTCAACAAGTGTCATAATTTTTAATTTTTTTGGGCTAAGTACATGACAAAAAAATATATATATATATGATTTTGA
>CAYQWD010000033.1:0-2654 GCA_964420955.1 uncultured Paludibacter sp.
CATTTTTTTAATTTTTTATAATCGTAAATGGGCTTTTTAAGGCTCGACTAAATAAAGATTTTATAAATCCCATGAAAAAATATTCAATTAATGTTGAAAAAATTATTATCATATATTGCCTGAATTAAAAATAGTTCGTACCTTTGCAACCCATTTTGGACAAAATCCATTGTGGACGAAAAACAAAGTAATTCAAAGTAATAACAAAAAAGTAAGATGCCTACAATTCAACAATTAGTAAGAAAAGGAAGAGCAGAACTTATTGACAAGAGCAAATCACCAGCGTTGGATTCATGTCCTCAGCGTAGGGGAGTTTGTGTTCGTGTTTACACTACTACTCCTAAAAAGCCAAATTCGGCAATGCGTAAAGTAGCCCGTGTTAGGCTTACAAACCAGAAGGAAGTAAACGCTTACATACCTGGCGAAGGTCACAATCTTCAGGAACACTCTATTGTAATGGTGCGTGGCGGTCGTGTAAAAGACCTTCCAGGCGTACGCTATCACATTGTTCGCGGAACATTGGACACTGCCGGCGTGAATGGTCGTACACAGCGACGTTCAAAATACGGCGCAAAACGTCCGAAAGCCGGCGCTGCAGCTAAAGGTGCTCCTGCCAAAGGTCCTGTAAAAGGGAAAAAATAATAATTTTTCCTGACTTCTTAAAAAATTATCACAATTAAGTATTTAAAAACTTGTTTGAGTTTAGAAGGTAGAAGCTGACAGGTTGAGTAAATAATTCAGCGGAATTATTGAAGCAAATCAAAAGCAACCAAAAAAAACAAAAACGAAAATTTTTGTAAAAAATGAGAAAATCGAAACCAAAAAAACGGGTAATTTTACCGGATCCCGTTTTCAATGAATCGATGGTTACAAAATTTGTTAACCACCTTATGTACGATGGCAAGAAATCTACTGCCTTCGACATTTTTTATTCATCGCTCGAAGTTGTGAAAAACAAACTCCCGAACGAAGAAAAATCTCCACTCGATATCTGGAAAAAAGCGCTCGAAAACATCACCCCTCTTGTAGAGGTAAAATCACGTCGTGTAGGTGGAGCAACATTCCAGGTACCAACTGAAATCCGTCCTGAAAGGAAGGAATCCATCTCGATGAAAAATCTTATATTATATTCCCGTAAACGTGGCGGCCGTTCAATGGCCGACAAACTTGCAGCCGAAATTGTTGATGCTTTCAACAATCAGGGTGGTGCCTTTAAACGTAAGGAAGATATGCATCGAATGGCTGAAGCTAACCGTGCTTTTGCACATTTCAGATTTTAAGTAATAAAAAGGATTGTAAAAGGATAACAAAAGATTATAAGTTAACAAATGACTAAAGGAGATTTAAGTTACACCCGGAATATAGGTATCATGGCGCATATCGATGCCGGTAGAACAACTACTTCGGAACGTATCTTGTTTTACACCGGTCTGACCCACAAAATTGGTGAGGTACACGATGGTGCTGCTACTATGGACTGGATGGAACAGGAGCAGGAACGTGGAATAACAATTACATCTGCCGCAACAACTACTTCATGGAACTATTTGAATGATAAATTTAAAATTAATCTGATTGATACTCCGGGACACGTTGATTTTACGGTAGAAGTTGAACGCTCACTTCGAATTCTCGATGGCGCAGTGGCAGCTTTTTGTGCTGTAGGTGGTGTTGAACCTCAATCTGAAACCGTTTGGCGCCAGGCTGACAAATATAACGTTCCCCGAATTGGTTATGTTAATAAAATGGACCGCTCCGGTGCCGACTTTTTTGAAGTGGTTCGACAGGTGAAAGAAGTTCTAGGCGCAAAGCCTTGTCCAATTCAAATACCTATCGGAGCCGAAGAAAAATTCAAAGGTGTTGTAGATTTGATTAAAATGAAAGCCATTTTGTGGCACGACGAAACTATGGGAGCAGAGTACAGCGTGGAAGAGATCCCTGCCGACCTAGTAGCTGAAGCTGAAGAGTGGAGAGATAAAATGCTCGAAGTGGTTGCTGAATACGATGATGTATTGATGGAAAAATACTTCGATGATCCTTCGACTATTACTGAAGATGAAATCAAAGTAGCTATTCGCAAAGCCACCCTCTCAATGGAAATTAATCCAATGATTTGTGGTTCGTCTTTCAAAAATAAAGGCGTACAAACTATGCTTGATGCAGTTTGTGCATATCTTCCAAGCCCACTTGATACGCCTGAAATTATAGGAAAAGACCCTCGAGACGAATCTAAAGAAATTGTTCGTCACCCCGATGTAAAAGAACCGCTCACTGCGCTTGCTTTCAAGATTGCAACTGATCCTTATGTAGGTCGCCTTTGCTTTTTCAGAGTTTATTCAGGAAAACTCGATGCAGGTTCTTACGTATATAATGCCCGTTCTGATAAAAAAGAACGTATTTCGCGTATATTTCAAATGCACTCTAACAAACAAAATCCTGTGGATTGCATTTCTGCAGGTGATATCGGGGCAGGCGTTGGTTTCAAAGATATTCGTACTGGTGATACTTTATGTGACGAAGCACATCCTATCGTTCTCGAGTCGATGGATTTTCCAGATCCGGTTATTGGTATCTCGGTTGAACCCAAAACCCAAAAAGACCTTGATAAACTGGGTATGGGATTGTCAAAACTTGCTGAAGAAGATCCAACATTT
>CAYQWD010000033.1:2670-4298 GCA_964420955.1 uncultured Paludibacter sp.
ACAAACGAACAAACAGGACAGACCATTATCAGCGGAATGGGTGAACTTCACCTGGAAATTATTGTTGATCGTCTAAAACGTGAGTTTAAAGTTGAATGCAACCAGGGTCGTCCTCAGGTAACTTACAAAGAGGCAATTTCACAAGCTGTTGAAATTCGTGAAGTGTACAAAAAACAATCGGGTGGACGCGGTAAATTCGCTGACATAATTGTTAAGGTGGAACCTGCCGATGCTGATTTTGAAGGTTCACTTCAGTTTATTGATGTAGTGAAAGGTGGTAATATACCTAAGGAATTTATTCCTTCAATACAAAAAGGATTTAATGTAGCCATGCGCAATGGTGTACTTGCAGGTTTTCCTTTAGATAAACTGAAAGTTACTGTTATTGATGGTTCTTATCACTCTGTCGACTCCGATCAGTTATCTTTTGAAATTTGTGCACAAATGGCATACAAAACGGCTTGTGCAAAGGCCAAACCTATTCTTCTTGAACCTATCATGAAAATGGAAGTGGTAACTCCAGAAGAAAATATGGGGGATGTAATCGGCGATCTCAACAAACGTCGCGGTCAGGTGGAAGGTATGGAATCGAGCCGCACTGGAGCGCGTATCGTAAAAGCTAAAGTGCCACTTGCTGAAACATTCGGATATGTTACAGCATTAAGAACTATCACTTCAGGGCGTGCTACTTCATCAATGGAATTTTCGCATTATGCTGAAGTTTCTACTTCATTGGCTAAAGAAGTATTGGCCGAAGTGAAAGGAAGAGTTGATCTTTTATAAAAATAAACTTGCAGGTTAGCGAATGACTCTTAACCTGAAGCTATATTTAAAAATTAATAAATTAAAAAAACAGACAATGAGTCAAAAAATTCGTATCAAACTAAAATCTTATGACCACAATTTGGTTGACAAATCAGCTGAAAAAATTGTGAAAACAGTAAAATCGACCGGTGCTGTTGTGAGCGGTCCTATTCCGTTGCCAACTCACAAACGTATTTTTACTGTAAACCGTTCTACTTTTGTAAATAAAAAATCGCGCGAACAATTTGAACTTTCATCTTACAAACGTCTTATCGACATTTATAGCTCAACAGCTAAAACTGTTGATGCACTGATGAAACTTGATTTGCCCAGCGGAGTAGAAGTAGAAATCAAAGTGTGAGAGCCCTAACCCCTGCAGGGGAACAGGAAAAGTAAAAGAATAAACTAAAACAAGCTATCTTAAGCCCTTTGGGGGTTTGGGGTGGCTATAAACAACAATTGAAATGCCAGGATTATTAGGAAAAAAAATCGGAATGACTTCCGTTTTCAGTGCCGACGGTAAAAATGTACCGTGCACTGTTATCGAAGCTGGTCCTTGTGTTGTAACTCAGGTAAAAACCGTTGAAAATGATGGTTACAAAGCTATTCAGTTAGGATTTATTGCCAAAAACGAAAAGCATACCAACAAAGCGGAAGCCGGACATTTTAAGGCTGCTGGAGTTGAACCACAAAGACACTTGGTTGAGTTCAAAGGATTCGATAAAGAATTCAATGCCGGTGATACACTCACCGTTGGAATGTTCGAGCCCAATTCTTTTGTAGATGTAGTTGGAGTTTCGAAAGGTAAAGGATTTCAGGGCGTG
>CAYQWD010000033.1:4308-12775 GCA_964420955.1 uncultured Paludibacter sp.
AGCGTCATGGTTTTGGTGGAGTAGGCCAGTCTACTCACGGACAGCACAACCGCTTGCGTGCACCCGGTTCACTCGGAGCTTCTTCGTATCCATCACGTGTTTTTAAAGGAATGCGCATGGCCGGACGTATGGGTGGAAACCAGGTTTCTGTTATCAATCTTTTAGTGTTAAAAGTAATTCCAGAACATAATCTTATTCTTTTAAAAGGTTCTGTTCCGGGTGCTAAAGGTTCAATCGTAATCATACATTTGTAAATATCATGGAACTAAACATTAAGAATATTAAAGGAGAAGACACAGGTTTAAAAATTAACCTGAGTGATGAAATTTTCGGTATCGAACCGAATGACCATGCTATTTATTTGGATGTAAAACAATACCTCGCCAATCAACGTCAAGGAACGCATAAAACCAAAGGACGCAGTGAACTTGCCGGATCTACCCGTAAACTCGGACGCCAAAAAGGAGGCGGGGGTGCACGTCCTGGTGATATTAAGTCGGGTGTTCGTGTTGGTGGAGGTCGTATGTTCGGCCCAGTTCCACGCGATTACAGTTTCAAGCTGAATAAAAAAGTGAAACAACTTGCACGTAAATCAGCTTTATCGTATAAAGCTAAAGATGAGGCGATTACTATAATAGATTCGATAGAATTTTCAGCGCCTAAAACCAAAGATTTTATTGCAATGACAAAAAATCTTAACATTGCAGATAAAAAGTCGCTGATTATTTTAGCAAATGCAAATAAAAACGTATATTTGTCGGCTCGAAATTTACCCCATGCTAATGTATTAACTGTTTCTGAATTAAATACTTATAATGTAATTAATTCAAATAAAATTTTGTTTACAGCAGATGCAGTAGCAGCAATTGAACAAATACTAAAAGCATAAGGAGGATCAGAAATGTCAATTATTATTAAACCAATAGTTACCGAGAAGCTTACAAAGCTAGGAGAAAAACTGAACCGCTTTGGCTTTAAGGTACTTAAAGATGCCAACAAGATAGAAATCAAGAAGGCAATAGAAGAAATGTACAATGTAACAGTAACTGATGTAAATACCTCCATTGTAGGCGCCAAAAAGAAAAGTCGCTACACAAAATCGGGTATGATAAACGGAAAAACTTCAGCATACAAGAAAGCAGTTGTTACACTTAAAGAAGGAGAACAAATAGATTTTTATAGCAATATCTAATAACATTTACTATTTATTCATTTACTACAAACAATTTGAATAATGGAGAATTGGAAATGGTAAATCGTAAATAGCTTAATAGTAAATTAAAAATTAATGGCTGTACGTAAATTAAAGCCCACAACACCGGGGCAAAGACACAAAATTATTGGCACATTTGAAACAATTACTGCATCTGTGCCAGAAAAATCTCTTGTGGTTGGTGTTAAAAAATCCGGTGGTAGAAACCATGACGGAAAAATGACAATGCGCTACATTGGTGGTGGTCACAAGAAGAAATACAGAGTAATTGACTTCAAACGTAATAAAGATGGTGTACCCGCAACTGTTAAAACTATAGAATACGATCCAAACCGTTCGGCACGTATTGCTTTGTTATTTTATGCAGATGGCGAAAAAAGATACATTCTTGCACCGAACGGATTACAGGTAGGTCAGGTAGTATTGTCAGGTTCTGAAGCTGCTCCCGAAGTTGGAAATGCACTTCCACTGCAAAACATACCACTTGGAACAATAATTCACAACATTGAACTCAGACCCGGACAGGGCGCAGCTATGGTTCGTTCAGCAGGGACGTTTGCACAGCTAAACTCACGCGAGGACAAATACGCGATTGTAAAATTACCTTCCGGTGAATTACGAAAAGTGCTTTCGACCTGCAAAGCTACTATTGGCTCGGTTGGAAACTCTGACCACGCACTCGAAAGATCAGGTAAAGCTGGACGCTCACGCTGGCTCGGACGACGTCCGCGTGTCCGTGGTGTAGTAATGAACCCTGTTGACCACCCAATGGGTGGTGGCGAAGGTCGTGCATCAGGCGGACACCCACGCTCAAGAAAAGGATTGTTGGCTAAGGGGTACAAAACACGTCATCCCAAAAAACAATCGAGTCAGTATATTATTGAAAGAAAGAAAAAATAATCAGATTAACTAAGTAAATAATATGAGTCGTTCATTAAAAAAAGGACCTTTTATCAATCTGAAGCTCGAGAAGAAAGTATTAGCCATGAATGAAATCGGCAAAAAAACTGTCGTAAAAACATGGTCTCGGGCTACGATGATATCACCTGATTTTGTAGGGCACACAATTGCTGTGCACAATGGAAACAAATTTATCCCGGTTTATATTACCGAAAATATGGTTGGACATAAACTTGGCGAATTCTCGCCTACCCGTATTTTCCGTGGTCACGGAGGTAAGAAAAAATAATCCGTTCAATTCATAAATTGAGAAATTTAATAATAAGAAAAATGGGTGCAAGAAAAAAAATATCAGCCGATGCAAGAAAAGAAGCCAATAAAACGCTATATTTTGCTAAGCTCAACAATGTTCCTACATCACCAAGAAAAATGAGGTTAGTTGCCGATATGATTCGTGGTATGGAAGTAAACAAAGCGCTGGGCGTATTAAAATTTTCTTCGAAAGAGGCTTCAGGAAAACTTGAAAAACTGCTTAAATCGGCTATCGCTAACTGGGAAGCAAAGACAGAACAGAAGGCAGATAACGCAAATTTATATGTAAGTAAAATTTTTGTCGATTCGGCAACAATGCTAAAACGCCTTCGTACAGCTCCTCAGGGGCGTGGATATCGCGTTCGCAAACGCTCGAATCATGTAACTATATTTGTAGATTCAAAGATTACTAACGATAACGAAAATTAATAACTCGATGGGACAGAAAACAAATCCGATAAGTAACCGCCTTGGTATAATTCGCGGGTGGGATTCAAACTGGTACGGAGGAAACAATTACGGCGATACTTTGCTCGAAGACAGTAAAATCAGAAAATATCTGAACGCACGTCTTTCGAAAGCAAGCATTTCCCGTATCGTTATTGAGCGTACTTTGAAATTGGTAACAATAACTGTTTGCACTGCCCGTCCCGGTATCATTATCGGAAAAGGCGGACAGGAAGTAGATAAACTGAAAGAAGAACTGAAAAAAATTACCGACAAAGATATTCAGATCAATATATTTGAAATAAAACGCCCCGAACTCGATGCTGTAATTGTAGCAAACAATGTTGCCCATCAGGTTGAAGGCAAAATTGCATATCGTCGCGCCGTAAAAATGGCAATAGCTTCAACAATGCGCATGGGTGCCGAAGGTATCAAAATTCAAGTATCAGGACGTTTAAACGGCGCTGAAATGGCTCGCTCAGAAATGTACAAAGAGGGTCGTACACCACTGCATACTTTCCGCAGTGATATTGACTACTCACATGCCGAAGCGTTGACTAAAGTAGGACTCATTGGCATCAAAGTATGGATTTGCCGCGGTGAATTATACGGAAAAGTAGATTTGGCTCCTAACTTTGCAGCAGCAAAAGATTCTTCGAGAGGAGAAAGATTCAGCGATCGAGGCAACGACCGTGGAGGCAAAGGTTTCGGCAAAAGAAAGAAAAAATAAACTGTTATTAATGAATTTGATTTAAGGAAATTATGTTACAACCTAAAAAAACAAAGTTCAGGAGACAGCAGAAAGGGCGCATGAAAGGTGTGGCTCAAAGAGGTAATCAGCTGGCGTTCGGCTCTTTCGGAATAAAATCATTACAGTCGAAATGGTTAACCGGTCGTCAGATTGAAGCTGCCCGTGTAGCTGTAACTCGTTATATGCAACGTCAGGGTCAGATATGGATCAGAATTTTCCCTGATAAACCAATCACCAAAAAACCTGCTGAAGTGCGTATGGGTAAAGGTAAAGGAGCTCCCGAAGGATTCGTGGCTCCCGTTACTCCCGGTCGCATATTAATTGAAGTGGAAGGAGTATCATTCGATATAGCTAAAGAAGCACTCCGCCTGGCCGCTCAAAAATTACCCGTCACCACAAAATTTGTGATCAGACGCGATTATGATTCAACTCAAAATGCATAAGGAAAATGAAAACAAGAGAAATTAAAGAACTAACTGACAAAGAACTTCAGGAAAGACTTGATGCCGAAAAAGCGCATTTAACTCGTCTGAAACTTAACCATGCTATTTCTCCGCTCGACAATCCGATGCAAATTAAAGAGGTACGCCGAAATATAGCTCGTTTCGCTACAGTACTACGTCAACGTGAAACCCGCATTTAAAATTTAAACTCCAATGGAAAGAAATTTAAGAAAAGAAAGAACGGGTGTCGTTTTCAGCAATAAAATGGATAAAACCATTACGGTAGCTGTAAAGTGGAAAGAAAAGCACCCTATTTACGGAAAATTCGTAAATAAAACAAAAAAATATCATGCTCACGACGAAAAGAACGAATGTAACATTGGCGACACTGTTCGTATTATGGAAACGCGTCCGGCGAGCAAACTGAAAAGATGGAGATTAGTTGAAATTATCGAAAGAGTTAAGTAAATTATGATACAGCAAGAATCAAGACTAACAGTTGCGGATAACAGTGGTGCAAAAGAAGCGCTTTGTATCCGTGTACTTGGAGGTACCAGTAAACGCTATGCCACTTTGGGCGATATCATTGTTGTGGCAGTTAAAAGTGTCATCCCTTCGTCCGATATCAAAAAAGGTATCGTTTCGAAAGCTGTAGTGGTACGTACCAAAAAAGAAGTACGCCGCCCGGATGGATCTTATATCCGCTTCGATGATAATGCCTGTGTACTGCTCAATAATGCAGGCGAAATAAGAGGCAGTCGTATTTTCGGTCCGGTAGCGCGTGAATTGCGTGCAACAAATATGAAAATCATATCTCTTGCACCCGAAGTGCTTTAATCTTTTTAAATATTACAGAAGATGAGTAAATTACATATTAAGAAAGGTGATATAGTATACGTGAACTCCGGTGAAGACAAAGGAAAAACCGGACGTGTGCTTGAAGTTCTTGTGAAAGAGCAACGTGCCATAGTAGAAGGTGTGAATATGGTGTCGAAAAGCACTAAACCTAATGCAAAATCGCCTCAGGGTGGCATTGTTAAAAAAGAAGCGCCAGTTCATATTTCGAATCTCAACGTTGTTGAAAAAGGTAAACCTGTACGCGTGGGCCGTAGACTCAACGCCGAGGGTAAATTGGTACGTTATTCAAAAAAATCAGGAGAGGAAATTTAAGTATGAATACAGCAAGTTTAAAACAGGAATATAGAGAAAAAATTGTTCCTGCTCTGATAAAAGAATTCGGTTACTCAACTGTGATGCAAGTGCCTAAACTTGAGAAAATTGTACTCAACCAAGGTTTGGGTATTGCTGTTGCCGATAAAAAAATTATCGAAGTAGCGATTAATGAAATGACAACCATAACCGGTCAGAAAGCAGTTTCGACAATATCAAAAAAGGATATTTCAAACTTCAAGGTGCGCAAGAAAATGCCCATTGGCGTAAGAGTTACATTGCGCGGCGACCGTATGTACGAATTTCTGGAAAGACTTATTCGTGTAGCTCTTCCACGTGTGCGCGACTTTAAAGGAATAGAGAGTAAGCTTGATGGCAGAGGTAATTACACACTTGGAATTCAGGAACAAATTATTTTTCCTGAAATCAATATTGATAATATCAGCCGTTTACTCGGTATGAATATTACATTTGTTACTACAGCTAACACCGACGAAGAAGGCTTTGCTTTGCTAAAAGAATTCGGATTACCATTTAAGAAAAACTAAAAAGATATACAATGGCAAAAGAATCAATGAAAGCCCGTGAGGTAAAAAGGGCAAAACTGATAGCTAAATATGCTGAAAAACGGAATCAATACATTGAAGAAGGTAACTACGATGCGCTTCAAACGCTTCCACGTAATTCTTCACCTATCCGTATTCACAACCGTTGCAAAATCACCGGTCGTCCTAAAGGATATATGCGTCAGTTTGGTATTTCGCGTATTCAATTTCGCGAAATGGCTTCGAAAGGCTTGATACCCGGTGTGAAAAAGGCTAGCTGGTAAACCCATTTAAAATTTAATGATTTACAATTTACAATTTCAAATAGTGTAAATTGTAAATCTTACAATCGTAAATTCATTAAATATTGTCCCGAAAGGCGGGATTAATTTAAATTCAAATATAAAAATGACAGATCCAATTGCAGATTATTTAACCAGGTTGCGGAATGCTATAAAGGCAAATCATCGAGTTGTGGATATTCCCGCATCCAATTTAAAAAGAGAACTGACCCGCATTTTACATGAGCAGGGTTATATTCTTAACTACAAGTTTGTAGAAGATGGACCTCAGGGCACCATAAAAATTGCTTTAAAGTATGATCCGGTTAACAAAGTTAATTCTATCAAGAAGTTAATCAGAATTTCAACTCCAGGTTTACGCCAATACGTAGGTTACAAAGAAATGCCCCGTGTACTGAATGGTTTGGGAATTGCTATTCTTTCAACATCAAAAGGAGTTATGACCAATAAACAGGCGCTCGAACAGCAGGTAGGTGGTGAAGTATTATGTTATGTTTATTAACTATCGGAGGAAAAGAATATGTCAAGAATAGGAAAATTACCAATTACAATACCCGCAGGCGTTACAGTAACTTTTCAAAGTAACAAAGTTACAGTGAAAGGTGCAAAGGGAACACTTACGCAGGATGTTGATCCTAACATTAGTGTAAATGTAGAAGGAAATCAGATTTTAGTAACTCGTCCAAACGATGAAAAGCAAAATCGTGCGAATCACGGTCTATACAGGGCTTTGATCCAAAATATGGTTATCGGAGTTTCTGAAGGATTTAAAAAGACTCTCGAGTTAGTTGGTGTAGGTTACAGAGTGTCGAACCAAGGAAATGTACTTGAATTTTCACTCGGCTATACACACAATATATTTCTGAGTTTACCTTCTGAAATTATAGTTGAAACCAAAAGCGAACGTAATCAGAATCCTTTGGTAATACTTGAAAGTTGTGATAAACAGCTTATTGGTCAGGTGTGTGCAAAAATCCGTTCATTCCGCAAACCGGAACCTTATAAAGGTAAAGGTGTTAAATTTGCCGGCGAAGTTATCCGTCGCAAAGCAGGAAAATCGGCAGGTAAAAAGTAATTTGTTTAAATTATTGAAATCATGACAGTAAAAACAGACAGAAGATCAAGAATAAAGGCACATATCCGTCACAAAGTATCGGGTACCGCCCAAAAACCAAGACTCTCGGTATTCAGAAGCAATACTCAGATTTACGCTCAGGTAATTGACGATGTAAGCGGCAAAACCCTTGCTTCAGCATCATCACTTGGTATTAAGGAAAAAATGACAAAAACCGAACAGGCAGCTAAAGTTGGCGCACTCATCGCTCAGGTTTCTATTGCAGCTGGTATTACTCAGGTAGTATTTGATCGAAACGGTTATTTGTATCATGGCAGAGTAAAACAATTGGCCGATGCTGCAAGAGAAGCAGGTCTTAAATTTTAAATGAGGAACCAAATATATGAACAGAGTAAAAACAACCAATGATTTGGAATTAAAGGACAGGCTGGTAGCCGTTAACCGTGTAACCAAAGTAACTAAAGGAGGACGTACTTTCAGTTTTTCTGCTATAGTTGTCGTTGGAAACGAAGATGGTATTGTTGGCTGGGGTTTGGGTAAAGCGGGTGAAGTAACTGCTGCAATTGCGAAAGGAACTGAAGCTGCCAAGAAAAATCTGATTAAAGTACCCGTATTAAACGGAACAATTCCTCACGAACAGTTTGCCAAGTTTGGCGGAGCCCAGGTTTATATACAGCCAGCCTCACATGGTACAGGAGTAAAAGCTGGTGGTGCTATGCGTGCAGTACTCGAAAGTGTGGGAATTACTGACGTACTTGCCAAGTCAAAAGGCTCTTCGAACCCACATAACTTGGTTAAAGCTACTATTACTGCACTCGGCGAGTTGCGAGACGCACAAACTGTAGCACAGAACAGAGGTATTTCATTAAATAAAGTGTTTAACGGATAACATGTGCAGCTATGGCAACCATAAAAATTAAACAGGTCAGAAGTAAAATAAAATCTCCCAAAACGCAAAAGCTAACTTTAGAAGCTCTGGGGCTAAAAAAACTAAATCAGGTAGTTGAACATCAGGATTCTCCTGAGATTTTGGGAATGATAAACAAGGTAAAACACCTCGTGGAAGTGATTAAATAATTTATTTCAACGCTAACAATACATAAAATATATGAATTTAAGTAATTTAACACCTGCAGCAGGTTCGGTAAAAACACGTAAGCGTATCGGTCGTGGATCCGGTTCCGGTTTGGGCGGTACTTCAACCAAAGGGCACAAAGGACAAAAATCACGTTCGGGTTACTCAAAGAAAATCGGATTCGAAGGTGGTCAAATGCCCATTCAGCGCAGATTGCCAAAATTTGGTTTCAAA
>CAYQWD010000034.1:0-7089 GCA_964420955.1 uncultured Paludibacter sp.
TCGTGATGTTACTTCGTGATGTTACTTCGTGATATTACTTCGTGATGTTACTTCGTGATGTTACTTCGTGTTATTATTTCAGTTATATTTTTCATTCTAATAAATAAAAGTTTTTTCAGATCCTCCATCGAAGATTTCAGAAGGTTTTCCTGTTACGTGCGAAACTTCTATAACTGTCTTTCTCTATATCAACATCAGGTTCGATAAATTGTTCTCTGTGCTGAGGAATCCATCTAATATATTTAATGCTGATACCTCTTTCGAGCCATTGTTGTTCGTAAAAAGTTTTGATACCAAGTATCGGATCTATTAATTCTGAAGCATAAATATTTTCAGACGAGTAAATTACCGGCAAATTATTCACTTTCACCATTTCGATTGTGTAAGTATAAAGAAAATTACTGTCGGTTTTCAAATGTATCACAGCATTTTCTTTCAGAAACCTGAGATATGTTTGTATGAAATTGGTAGCGGTAAGCCGTTTGGTAACTTTTTTCATTTGCGGATCGGGAAAAGTTAGCCAAATTTCGCTCACTTCTTCCGGTGCGAAAAAGTGATTTATCATTTCGATATCGGTACGAAGGAAAGCCACGTTTTTCAAGCCTTTTTCAAGTGAAAGTTTTGCTCCTGTCCACATACGGGCTCCTTTTATGTCAACTCCTATAAAATTTTTTTCCGGATAACGTTCGGCAAGCCCAACAGTATATTCACCTTTGCCACAACCAAGTTCGAGCACGATGGGATTTTCGTTTTTAAAAAATGTTGAACTCCAGTTTCCACGCAGCTCAAATGTAGTGCCCGTACGTAAAGCATGTGACGAAACCTGAAAAACATGCCTGTAAGTTGCCATGTCGGCAAATTTTGATAATTTATTCTTTCCCAATTTTAGTTTATGCTGATTTTTTTTACATTAAAAACGCTTTAATTCGAAATTCTCTCAATATGCAATCCTACATCATTTATTCCTTTTAAAACTGTATCGCGCATACCATGTTGAATGCTGAATTTACAATTACCTGAATTAGCAAATCTATAATTTTGCCGATATAGCACCGGCATATCATATACAGCCCCTATTCCTGTCCCTAACCATTTTCCCATGTCGTCGGCAAGATAAAATTCAATAGTATCGCGCATGACTGGACTGCCAGATATTACAGTTTCAACAAAAAGCCAAATGTTTTGATAAGGATATTCACTACGGTTTCGCAAGTTTACATAAAGATTATAAAAAGTTGCAGTATCTGTTATATCAACATTAAAATTTACAACACTGTCTTTATGCCAGTTGCCTTTGTCAATATGTACATATTGCATATACACATCGCGACTGTTACATGATAACATAAAAATCATTACAGTAACGAACCAAAAACTATGTTTCATCGCCGGTTTTGTTTTTATTGTTTCCGAGCATCACCATTTTCGGAATTTTCATTCAGATGCCGTTTATTTTGATTTCTGTTTTTACCTTGCCTTTTGTTATTATTTTTACCTGTATTTTTGTTTCTGTTGTCGAAACGATTGATACTGTCTTCGCCCACGCCATCGCCAAACTCGGTACGCTGATCGCCTTTTTCTTGATTTTTATCGAGCAATGAGTCCGGTTTTATCCCTTTTCTGTTAAGCGCTATTACTTCTTTAGCCCTTTCTACAGTAATAGTTACGATATTTGCACCAAAGTTTTGAGCAGTGGAATATGATATCAGACCTTTGAATACATCTGTTTTAAAATGATAATAAACATTGTCGTAGGTTTCAAGTTGTACTTCTTTCGATGGAAAATCTTTCGAGGCATCAATATATGCATCGAGTTCGAAATTCATGCAACATTTTAGTTTTGCACATTGTCCGGCAAGTTTTTGGGGATTTAGTGAAATATCCTGGTAACGAGCTGCATTTGTCAACACGGAGTTAAAACTTGTCATCCAACCTGAGCAACACAATTCTCTGCCGCAAGGACCGATTCCGCCAATGCGACCAGCTTCCTGGCGTGCACCAATTTGCTTCATTTCTATCCTCACTCTGAAAGTTTCGGCAAAAACCTTGATTAATTGCCTGAAGTCTACTCTTTCGTCGGATATATAATAAAAAATTGCCTTGTTGCCATCGCCCTGAAATTCCACATCGCCGATTTTCATGTTTAGTTTCAGATTTTCGGCAATCTGACGTGCTTTAATCATTGTTTCCTGTTCGCGGGCTTTGGCTTCGTTCCATTTTTCTATATCACCTTCTTTGGCTTTTCGGTACACACGTTTTACTTCAATCTTTTCGGGATTGTAGTTGTTTTTTTTCATTTGCAGTAAAACCAGTTTTCCGGTAAGTGTTACTTCGCCGATATCGTGCCCTGGAGAAGATTCCACGGCGACAAATTCACCTTTTTCGAGCGGTATTTTTAAACTGTTCAGAAAATATCCTTTCCTTGTATTTTTAAACTGAACTTCAACATAATCGGTATCGTTCAATGTTTCAGGCAAATCGTTTAACCAGTCGAATGTACCTAATTTATTTTTGCTGCGGCAATTGCAACCTGTCTTTTTGATGTTGCAACCTCCGTTATTCAGTGTATATTCCATTTTTATTCTTTTTTTATGTTACAGAGTTTCATCCCCCCCCATAAGCCGGGGTCAGAGTTTCAGTTTCAGGTTTTAAAAATTCCGTACTTTTTTAATTTGAGTTATTATCTATATTTTCAGGTCAATATCAGTATACGATAAAACAAAAAAAAATTATTTTTTGAAGTTAATAATCACTTCTTCAACAACACGATAACGTTTAACATTAAATCAAAAAAAACCATTTTTGCATTCACATTCTGGTCTATATGTCTTTCGGCAAGTGCAAATTCTTTCATGAGTTCTTCCACGTTTCGTTCATTGATAAATGGAGCAAATTTTCCGGAGAAATCGGCTTCGTCCGAAGTGAGATAATTCAATTGTGCTTGCTGTAGATTAAGAATAAAATTTTCCCTAATCATTCTTTGTGTGTACTCAAGAAATTTCTTCTGTCTTTCGCGACCTACAGTGCTTTGTGCGATATCATCAGCCCATTTTTTCAGATTTTTCAATGCAGCATAATCTTTACGGTTGCCCACCTGCCACGCCATTCGCATCACAGTAACAAAACGCTCAAAATTTTGCTTGTTTTCATCGTTTTCGCTGAGTATTGAATACGCCTGTAACAAACTACCACCCGAAATTCGGGCAATGTTTACTGCATCGAGCTGAGAAACGCTTGTAGTTTTATTGCGAAGCAAGGCTGTTACTATATCGTCTTCGGTAAGCTTTGGTATGTTTATATGTTGTGTACGCGATAAAATTGTGGTAATAATTTCTTCCGGCAAATTGGATACGAGCAGAAAAACTGTATTTTCAGGCGGTTCTTCTAAAATTTTCAAAAGTTTGTTGGCACAAGTTACATGCATTTTTTCAGGCAACCATATCACCATTATTTTATAGTCCGATTCGTAGGTTTTCAGATTCAGTTTCCGCAATATTTCTTCGCTTTCATTGGAATAAATAATACCCTGTTTCTGATCTTCGGATATGCGTGCATACCATTGCTGAGCGCTGAAGTAAGGATTTTCCAAAATCATTGCACGAAAATCGGTTACAAATTCATCGCAAACAACCGATGATGATTTTGCAGGTTTTATCACCGGAAATACTAAATGCAAATCGGGATGAGCAAGTTTGCGGTATTTTACGCAAGAAGAACATACGCCGCACGAATCGGTTTCAGTGCGATTTTCGCAACTGATATATTGTGCATAAGCCAATGCCAGTGCCAGTTTTCCTATACCTTCGGGTCCGCGAAACAACTGAGCATGCGGTATTCGCTGCTCCTTTACTGTCCGAATAAGACGATTCTTAACTTCGTGTTGACCTGTGATATCCGAAAACTGCATTTTTAATCAAAAAAATTAAAATTTTTACTTCAACATGCAAATATACAAAAAAACCTGCAGCTAAATTTACTTGAGTTCTTACACTAAACTCAAAGCATTTCCCTGCGAAAAAAAATATAGTTTTCCTATCAAGGTTTAATCGTTAATCGTGTGAACAAGGATTTTATATTGTTTTTTGGATTTGAATTTATTTTCCCATTTGGCGGATAGTTCCTTTCTATCGGGATTCAAAGCATTAATTATTTTATCTTTTTTCATTCTTGAAAAACCCTCTAATTGCTTTTTGCTGTTAATAGCTGTATCAATATAATCAAACACTTCAAAATATACCTACTTTTTTACATTGTACTTTTTTGCAATAGTTCGTTATAAAAAAATTATTGTGAAAGCAGAGATGCGAAGTTGCAAAGGAAAACTTTTAAGTTTTACTCCAAGCGCACTTTATTTAAGAGCCAGGCTATTAACATTTTGTGAAAAATGAAAACTTTGCGTTCTTCGAGTAGAGTGTTTAAATTACTCTTTTTTGAATAATAACAGTCAATACAAAACAGTTTGATTTAATACATTTTGTGTTATTTTATAACGACCCATTGTAACTTTACTCCTGATTTAAAATCTTATTAAGTCAGCACCGATAAAACAAAATTAACTTGCTTATTAAGTCAGCCAAAAAATCAAAAAACGTATATAAAAGAACACAACTAATATAAAAATAGTTTGATTCGTATTTTTTTTATCAATTAAAGCTATATTTGCATTGTAAAATCACACAATCAACATCGAAAATATACTTTTCAGTTACTGAATTTTAGAAAATAAGGTTGAAATTCAATTAAACTTATGAGTGCAACTTTCCGTACAAAACACTGAATTTAGTTCATTATTCTTTTAGTAATCACAAAAAAAATGTCGTTCAAAAAAATCACCGAACAAAACTCACTGCACAATCACCTCGAAAAAAAGAGCATAGGCGAACTGCTTAAAGCCATAAATCAAGAAGACCGAAAAGTTCCCGAAGCAGTAGAAAAAGCAATTCCACAAATTGAAAAGTTGGTTGAAAAAATTGTGGAGCGTATGAAAAAAGGAGGAAGGATTTTTTATATGGGCGCAGGCACAAGTGGTCGGTTGGGCGTACTCGATGCTTCAGAAATACCACCAACATTCGGTATGCCGCCACATTTGGTTGTTGGGCTAATTGCTGGCGGCGATCACGCCCTGCGCAATCCGGTTGAAAATGCCGAAGACGATACGGAACGCGGCTGGCAGGAATTACTGGAACACAATATAAACCAAACCGACACAGTTATTGGCATAGCCGCCTCCGGTACTACTCCTTATGTGATTGGCGCTTTGCGTAATGCACACCAAAAAGGCATTCTCACTGCGTCTATTTCATGCAACCCCGACTCGCCTGTAGCGCAGGAAGCCGAAATAAAAATTGAAGCTATTGTAGGACCTGAATTGGTTACGGGCAGCACTCGATTAAAATCAGGAACTGCACAAAAACTAATTCTGAACATGATTACCACCACTACCATGATAAAACTTGGACGAGTAAAGGGGAACAAAATGGTGAATATGCAACTTACCAATGCAAAACTCGTTGACAGAGGTACGCGCATGATTATGGAAGAACTCAAGCTTTCTTACGATCAGGCTAAATCAATACTTCTTATACATGGTTCGGTTAAAAAAGCCATTGATCTTTACAAATTAAATTTTTCCAAAAAAATTTAATTCACATCAGAAATGCTCAAAATCAGCTTTTATTATGTTATTAAACATGATTTAACGCAATCAGTTTCTGTTATTTTTTAATTTCTTTGCAAATTCATTTTTACATATAAATGTATTTAATATTCAGCAATTCTTAAAGTCTAATAAACATGAAAAGAAAGATACTCCTATTTTCAGTCTTTTCTCTTTTATGCATCACCATTTCAGCACAAAAAATTACAGTTACAGGAACTGTAACTTCCAAAGAAGATGGATTGCCAATTATTGGAGCTTCCGTAGTTGAAAAAGGAACTACAAATGGCACAATTACCAACATTGACGGAAAATACAATTTGACTGTAAACAGTGGTGCGCGTGTAGTTTTCAGCTATGTAGGAAACGAAACCCAGGAACATCGTATTGTCACAACCGGAACATTGAACATTGTTCTAACATCAACGGCAATTGCCATTAATGAAGTAGTAGTAACTGCCATGGGAATTGTTTCCGAGAAGAAAAAACTCAATTTTGCGGTACAAACTGTTGATGCATCAGATCTGACATCGGGGCGCGAATCGAATTTTGTACATGCACTGCAAGGGAGAATTGCAGGAGTTGATGTATCTACTCAAGGCGGTTCTCCTACCGGATCTTCACAAATTCTCATTCGCGGTATTTCTTCAATTAATAATGCTCAGAACAACGAACCCTTATTCATTATTGATGGCGTGCCGGTTTCGGGAGGAGCAACGAAAGCTGCAGAAGTAAATCCGAACGATATAGAAAATGTAACAGTTTTGAAAGGTGCTGCCGCTGCAGCGCTTTACGGACAGGAAGCTTCGAATGGAGTAATTATGATAAATACCAAAAAAGCGCAAGTAGGTCAATTGCGCACCGAAGCTTCTGTAACACTACAATTAGATGAGCCATTCAGAGTTCCGCGCATTCAACAATCCTACATTAATGGAAACCAGGGAGTTTACAATCCAAAATCGGGCGGAGGTTGGGGTCCTGAATTGCGCGAAGAAGACCGCATTTACGATAATATCAATAACTACCTTCAAACAGGAAATTTACAAAAATATGATTTTTCCATAACCGGAGGAAGTGAGAAATTTTCAGTATTTGCATCTGCCGAATACTCATATCATAACGGAATTATTCCTTCAGATTTATTGAAGCGATACGGAATGTTGTTAAAAACCAGTTTCAAAATAAACAATAAATTAAAAGCAGATATATCTGCAAATATAGTGAACAGAAATTCACGTGGAGCAGGCACCGGTATCATGGCATCAGTTTACAACTGGCCAATAAATGATGACATAATGAATTATAAAAATCCGGATGGTTCAATTCGTTACAGATTTATTGCCGATATTCGTACAAATTCGCCTTTAAGTCCGCTATGGGGAAGAAAAGAAGACATAAGTCTTTTGGAACAAAGCCGCAACCTGATTTCAGCC
>CAYQWD010000034.1:7099-12603 GCA_964420955.1 uncultured Paludibacter sp.
AGTTTGAATTACAGCCCTCTCAAAAATCTATCATTCACAGGTAGATTAGGCTACGATGCTACAAACAGTGAATCGAATTCGATAACCAAACCAAGATGGGATAAAATTCTGAAAGCAGATGGAAGCGGTTACGAAAACTACGATCTGGAAAAAACCTTTTACGGATCTTATTTTTTCTCCGATTCGTACAGCGAGTTGATTTCACTCAACGGATTTGCAACATTTGATCAAAAAATAACTGAGGATTTCAGCTTCAATGCTCTTGCCGGAGCTGAGCTTAAAACTTCACGCGCAAGAGGTTCGAGCATAACAGGGTACGATTACATTGTAGAAGGTATTTACAGTTTGAAGAATGTAAGTTCAATAGAAATGAGCAATATCGGTTTTTCTCATACTAAAAAGAATACTTATGGCTATTATGGAAGTGTAAAACTTGATTATAGAGGATTGGCGCATGTAGAGGGAACTTTACGCAACGACCACTCATCAACGCTTTCTGTTGCAAATCGTTCGTACTGGTATCCATCCGTGAGTGCCGGTGTGATAGTTACTGAACTTTTAGGCATAAAATCAAATTTGCTGAATTATGCAAAACTTAAAGGTAACTTCGCAAAAGTTGGGAAAGATGCACCAATATACAGGCTCACAAACTGGTTTAAACAATGGCCATCGTTTCCCGATGGTGGTTATGGTGTTGACCCAACTCGTGGCGCAAACGACAAGTTGATGCCCGAAATGATGTCATCGTTCGAAATTGGAGGAGATTTCAGATTGTTTAATGATCGTACGCGTATCGATTTGGCATATTATTCCACAACTGTTGATAATCAAATTGTAGAAGTACGAGTTTCTCCGGCTTCGGGCTATATTTTGCAAACAAGAAACGAAGGTTCGATAACAAACAAAGGTGTAGAATTAACCATCGATCAGAAAATATATAAAAATAAAATTTTCAACTGGGATGCAAGTCTTAACTTCGGATTGAATAGAGGCAAAGTAGTGTCTCTACCCGACCAACTTTTCGAAGTGGGTCCCTCGGATGGTTATGTAGGCAACGACATTAGAGCTGTTGCATATTTGGGTGGCTCTACAATGTCCATTTCAGGAACCGATTATTTACGCAATAAAGCCGGACAAATAATCTGCGACCAAAGTGGTTTCCCGAAAATTGATGGAACAAAAAAAATTATTGGCAACCGCGAACCTGATTTTACAACAGGTTTTCTGAACAAGTTCCGATATGGTAGCTGGAATCTCGATTTCATGTTCAATTTCCGAATGGGGGGCGATGTTATTAACGGGACAAGTCGCTCATTGCTCAGTGGAGGTCAACACCGAATGCTTGAAGTTTATCGCAACCGTCAGATAGTAATTGATGGAGTAGTACAACAGCCCGATGGCTCATTTGCAAAAAATATCACTCCAGTAGTTTATGACCAGAATTTTGTTACCAATTATTTTAATACTGTAAGTACTAATTTCATCGAAGACGGAACATTTTTACGGTTGAGTTATGTTACGTTATCCTACAATCTTGATAAATTGGCAAAAAAAGCCGGAATTGCCGGTATGAATATTTCCTTAACAGGGCGAAACCTCTTTTTACTTACAAGTTACTCCGGTTCCGATCCGCAAGTTAACTATACCGGAAGTACAGGTGGTTCAGGAACATTCGGCATTGACAACCTGAATGTACCTGGTGTAAGAAGTTTTACGTTTAATTTAAATATGAAATTTTAATGCGCAAAATATTATGAAAACACTCAAAACAATTCTCATAGCAGTAAGCGCAACTCTTTTGATGTCAAGTTGCGATGATTTTCTGAATGTAAATGTCGATCCAGATGCTCCATCGGCTGTTACAGCTGATCAATTGCTTCCAACCATAATGTTTTATGCAGCTCAAATCAATTATGATAATGCCGAATATGGCGTATATCTTTCGCAATGTCTGACAACAGGCGGACGAGCTCAGGTAAGCAGTTACGGTTACAAAGCCGGATGGTCGCTGTTGGGTATGAACCGGCATCCGCAGTGGCGAAGACATTTTTATGATATCGGTAAAAATGTGTATGAAATGCGTAAGGCTGCCCTTCTGAAAGGTGGTCAGGAAAATTATATCGCTATAGGCAGAGTTATAAACCTGATGTCAGCACAACTTACCACCGATGCCTTCGGACCTATGCCAATGACTGAAGCTTATGTTTCAGTCTCGCCAAAATACGATTCGCAGGAACAGGTTTACGCCTGGATGCTCAAGGAAGCAGACGAGCTGTTAGTTTATCTTGATGATGCTGCCGTAAGAAATCCGGCAAAACCAATCGGAACAAAACAAGACAGAATTTATGGCGGTAATATCGATAAATGGAAGAACTTGGTATATGCTCTGAAAGCGAGAATACTGCTTCGAAATATCCCAAATATGAATACTACAGCAAGCGTTTGCAGTGAAATAATTGAAAATGCCGAAAAAGCCATTGCCGGTTGGAACGAACCGCGTTATAATTATAATGGAGGCGACATAAAAGAACGCAATAACCCATGGAGTTCGGTTCAACCCATTATAAATACTTGGGAAAGCCGCGCAAACATGTTTACAGAAGCTATTCCATCGAAATATTTTATGGTAAACATGCTAAGATACGAAGAAGATAAAGATACCGCAAGACTGCCTCAGAATTTCATTTTAGATGATTTCAAAGATCCGCGAATTCCTTATCTGATGGATAAAAGAGCAGACAAATCATCGCCAACGAAGATAAAATACCGTTTTGTTGAAAATAATTACGGAAAAGATGCCAGTCTCGATTACATCAATTTCCCGGATCTTTATGCCTGCAATCTTACTGAAAGCAATAGTTTTATAAGTCTTTTCCCTACTTCTGAGCTATATTTTATAATAGCAGAAGCTGCTTATTGGAAAGGTGATAAGGAAAAAGCCGTTACAGCATTAATACAGGGAATATCCGAAAATATGAGAATGTTAGGTGTGCCAGAAGCCAAAATAAGCAAATATGTTCAACCGTCATCGCAACTTGTACCCGGTACATCAAACATAACTATAGCGGATATAATGCGTGAAAAATATATAGCCACGTATCTTCAACCCGAACAATGGACTGATGTTCGCAGATATGGATACAGCAATAAAGATAGCAGGAAATTTGGGTTACCGGGCGAAGAAGTAATAGTTTATCCGGGTATGCGCCGTCCGTATAACCTTTATGTTGGTTACTGGAGTGTAACAAACACCGATGAATGGATAATGCGCTTGAATTACGACCCTGAAACCGAAGAAAAATATAACAGGAGAGAACTTATACGGCTTGGCGCATATAACGAAGCGCAAAACAGTGCAAATCCTGAATGGTTGAAAAAACCTATGATTTGGGCACCACAAAAATAATATTTAAATAATTGAACTGTTATGAACAAAAAAATATTCAAATCTATTCTTTTTACAGCGTTTGTTTTCGCTTTTACTTCGTGCGAATTAAACGATGTGGTGGACAAAGTTGCCATAATTGGTCAACGTGCTCCAAATGTATATTGGGAGGTACCTAATGCAGTGGTCAATGCCGGCGATTCTGTAGAATTCACCGTTCAGTATTGGGACAAGGAAGACGATATTAACTATCTCGGCGTTTGGTACGACATAAACAGCAGTATGACTTTTTCATTAACTTACAACGGACTTTACAATGTTTCGTACACTTTTTCAAAAGATTCAATAGCCAATGTTCGAGATTTTCAGGAGATTATAAATTTCACTCCAAAACATAAAAAAACAAATTGGGTTGACAGTATTGGCTCCTACAAGTTCACAGCCAAATTTCCGGTAAGTTACACGCTTATTTCCACAGAAATTAAAGAACCTGCATCTTTAGTTGTTGCTGCATCTACTTTGGAAAAGTTCATACCCCAATATATGCAACGTACTTTTAAAAGAAATCTTTCACCTTTACTGCTTGCCGATGCAATAAATGTGGATGTAAGTTCACAGGAAAAGTTCTTAAACGGACTTAGAAGCCGCAATTTATTTAATTTGCTTGTAGTTTCAAATCAACTTACCGATACAGCAAAGTACTTGTCGCATTTCGAAATTTTCTACAATGAAAATTCAGGAAGAAATGAACCGCGAATTAAACCGGCAACGACTATAAATTTTACCGACACACTTAACAATTTAATTATGAAATTGCCTGTTCAAAAACTTATTTATAATAACACAAAAGTAGCCTATCAGTTACTATATGTAAACCGATTCAAACTCAACAGCCGTTTTCGTACTGCAAATTCGAATGGCGCTGATAATTACTCGTTTGTTAAGGAAATTACGGTTAACTGATAGCAAGTTTTTAAGAATATGAATTCATTTTAAAATTACATTTTTTGAACGATGAAAAAAATTATACAATATTCAGTAGCGATATGGCTCGTTTTAGTGGCTGTAACTGCATGTCAGGATTATGATCCGGTGATTGTTGACTTCGAAAAACCTGCGCTTTCGTTTTCTTATTCTACCGAAGAATATCTTTCGGGCAACGAAGGAGATATCGACTTTGTGATAAAACAAAACATAGTTTTTAAGAATACATCGGCTACAGGCACAACATGGCAGTGGGATTTTGGCGATGGCTCGCCAAAGTCAACAGAAAAAAATCCGATTCACAAATATACTGAACCCGGAACATACAATGTTATACTTACTGCCGATGGAAATAAAAGCATTTCAAAACGAATCATGATAAGTGATTTGGTTCCAAGAGTAAGTTATACTTCGAACGATGAGGTACTAATATTTAAACAATCACAGGTACAATTCAATGTTAAAATTTTGAATCCAGATAATGAAAAAATTACCTATACATGGAAATTTCCGCAAGGAACAATAGGTAACAATATCAATTCTGAAGGTTTATACGTAACAGAGTATAATCCATCAGGTTCGAAACAACCTGTACAGCCCAAAGTAATTTTTGCAAAAGTGGGCAGCCAGCGTTCAGTACTAAACATAAAAGTGGGCGAAAAGGAATTGACACCCGTAAATGTAAACGTAAGAATTGGATATAACAAACCTGTAAAAACACTTTACTATGCCGTGAAAGATGGTAACATAATGGCAAAAAAAATAATTGAAGGAGAAGATGCTCAACAAAGCGTTTCGTATGATCTTGGGATAACTTCGGGCAAACATCCTCTGAATATGCATTTTTATAAAAATAATCTTGTAATATTCGATGCAGGGACAATAATTGCCTATACAGATCCAAGTGCAGGTAAGGGAAACGGTGAAATATTTATAGTTGCAAAAGATGGTTCGAAACGCGAAAGTATCATCGATAATTTCGCCGGCGATACTTTTGAGGACTTCTATTACGGTTGGATAGATGAGCCTAACGATATGATTTATTGGGCTGATAGGCGAGAAGGCGTATGCCGTATTTCTGCAAATTCGCGAAATGTAAGATTTAGCCGTTCTACATTTCCCTATATTTTCAAAA
>CAYQWD010000035.1:0-12537 GCA_964420955.1 uncultured Paludibacter sp.
TGGGAAATTTCATTTCTTGGCAATATATCCCAAAATTATTATGAATTTGAACCACAAACACGCTCAACATCATTTGGCACATACAATATGGGTCGCAACCTTACAGTATGGTTCGAAGGTCGGGAGAAGGATCTTTTTCGTACATTGTTCGGGGCAGTGACGCTGAATTATCAGCCCAGGAAAAATACAAAACTGAGTTTGATAGCTTCTGCTTTTCATACAAACGAAAATGAAACATACGATATTTTGGGTGAATATATTCTGAGTGAAGTAAAAATGGATCTTGACCCCGAAAAACAAGCAGGCGCTTCGCTAGGGATTGGCAAATACCACGAACATGCTCGCAATCGGTTGAAAGGAACAGTAGCCAACATGATTCATACCGGCGAACACAGTTTCGAAAATCATAAATTCCGTTGGGGAACAACGCTTCAACATGAATATATTAGCGATGTGATTAGTGAATGGGAATGGCGTGATTCTGCAGGATATTCACTTCCATTCAGCTCCGAAAAAGTAAACCTTTACTATAACATGAGAGCCCGTACTACATTGCCATCGTTTCGCTCGACAGCATTTTTTCAGGATACATATAAAAAAAATCTGAAAATTGGATATTTCAGTGCAACTGCAGGCATAAGAACTAATTACTGGAGTTTCAATAACGAATTACTTATTAGTCCACGGGTATCTGTATCTCTCATTCCACACTGGAAAAAAGATTTCAGTTTCAGATTCGCCACAGGTATTTATCATCAAGCTCCTTTTTATAAGGAGTTGCGCGATACGTTAACCAACGAACAAGGCAATGTAAATGTATATCTCAATAAAAATATAAAAGCACAACGTTCAGCTCATTTTGTACTTGCCGGCGACCACTATTTTAGAGCTTGGGGGCGCCCATTCAAATTTACTGCGGAAAGCTATCTCAAAATTGCCGACCGTGTTGAAACTTATACCGTGGACAATGTACGTATAAGATATTCCGGCGAAAATGACGCAATCGCTTACACTGCCGGTGTTGATTTTAAATTGTATGGCGAACTTGTACCCGGAACAGATTCTTGGATTAATTTTTCACTTATGAATTCGAAAGAAGATAAAATTGGCGACTGGTATGTTAAAAATACTTTCGATGAAAATGGAAAAATAACTTCATCGGAAAAAATTTATCCCGGATGGGTATCGCGACCCAATGAACAACGGTACTCATTTTCGATGCTGTTTCAGGATTATTTTCCAAATAATCCGAAATACAAGGTTCACCTTAAAATTATTTGGTCGGATGGTTTGCCATTCGGAGCGCCACGCAACACACAATATCGGGCAGCTTTCAGAGCGCCTGCATACCGAAGAGTTGATATTGGCGCATCGAGAATGTTAGTTAGCGGTACAGATAAAGTTATGGATAAGCAATGGCTGAAACATGTAAAAAATATCTGGATAAACGTAGAAGTGTTTAACCTGATGAACTTTAAAAATGTGAATTCACATTTTTGGGTAACCGATATTTACAATCAACAGTATGCTGTACCGAACTATCTTACCGGACGTCAGCTTAATTTGAAATTAATTGTTGATTTTAAATAGAAATCTTTTAAAAAATCCGTTCTATCAAAAAAACCGTAATGTTTTAAAATTCTGAAAATTTTCAGCACATTCGGAAGTAACAAAATTCAATATAATAAGTCGAATACATTTCAATCCGGTATATTTTCACTACTTTTGTATTCATTTTTTAAAAAACCTGCATACAGAAACTCAAAAAAATGCCACAATCATCCACACGCGGGCAGTCGATGCCCGAATCGCCCATCCGAAAATTAGTTCCTCTGGCAGATAAAGCCAAAGCCCGGGGAATAAATGTTTTTCATCTCAATATTGGTCAGCCGGATATTAAAACTCCAAAAGTAGCGCTCGAAGCCATAAGAAATATCGACCGTGAAATACTTGAATATAGTCCGAGTGATGGAATAAAAAGTTTGAAATCGAAACTTGCAGCATATTATCATACATTCAACATTGATGTAACCGAAGAGGATATCATAGTTACTACAGGAGGTTCTGAAGCTGTAAACCTTGCATTTATGAGTTGTCTCGATCCGGGAGACGAAATAATTGTGCCCGAACCTGCTTATGCCAATTACACCGCCTTTGCCATAGCAGCCGGTGCAGTAGTGAAACCAGTTATTTCGACCATCGAAGAAGGTTTTTCACTACCACACATCGATTTGTTCGAAGATTTGATTACTCCGCGCACAAAAGGAATAATGATTTGCAACCCAAACAATCCGACAGGTTATTTGTATACAAGAGCCGAAATGAATAAAATTAGGGATTTGGTAAAAAAATATGATTTATTTCTGTTTTCCGACGAAGTTTACAGAGAATTTTGTTACACAGGCGCACCTTATATTTCTGCCTTTCATTTGGATGGAATTGAAGAAAACGTCATTTTGGTTGATTCTATGTCGAAACGTTACAGTGAGTGCGGAATAAGAATTGGTACGCTTGTTACCAAAAACAAAGATGTACGTAAAAGCGTAATGAAATTTTGCCAGGCAAGACTCAGCCCACCCCTGTTAGGTCAAATAGTAGCTGAAGCATCGATGAATACACCACAGGAATATATGCTTGACACTTACAATGAATATGTTGAGCGCCGTAAATTTCTGATTGACGGTCTGAACCGCATACCCGGCGTATATTCTCCCATTCCTATGGGTGCTTTTTACACGGTTGCTCGCCTTCCGGTCGATGATGCTGATCAGTTTTGTTCATGGCTACTGTCTGATTTCGAACATGAAGGACATACGATAATGATGGCACCAGCATCAGGTTTTTACACTATCGAGGGGATGGGAAAAGACGAAGTTCGCATTGCTTATGTTCTTGGAAAAGAAGCATTGAAAAAAGCGCTTGAAGTCTTGGAAAAAGCGCTTGAAATTTACCCCGGACGAAAATTCTGAATCTGACTATTGGCAATTTCAGTTAAATACCTTTCTTTTGCAATACATTAACACGTCCACAAAAGAAATTCAACAACATTGAATATTGAATTTTTCATAGCAAAACGATTGCATTTTCAGCAAGGGAGAAAAAATGTTTCTCGACCTGCTGTACGTATTGCTATTGCAGGAATTGCACTTGGTTTAGCCGTAATGATTATTTCCATAGCCGTAGTTATTGGTTTTAAACAGGAAATAAGGAATAAAACTATCGGCTTTGGTGGTCATATTCAGGTAACAAATTTCGACAGCAATAATACATTCGAAATGCAGCCAATTGAAGCCGATGATGCTTTAATGCAAAAACTTGCTGCAATACCAAACATTAAAAATGTTCAGCATTTTGTTACAAAACCCGGCATTATTAAAACTTCCGATCAGTTTCAGGGAATTGTTCTGAAAGGTGTAGACAGCGGATTTAATTGGGATTTTTTTCGATTAAACTTGATTGATGGCAAAATTCCCGAGATTAACGCCGATTCCCTGAGCAACGATATTATCATTTCGAGACAATTATCTGAAATGCTTGGATTAAAAACAGGCGACACTTTTTTCACATATTTTATTCAGGAGCAGGTTAGAGCAAGAAAATTTGTAATCTGTGGTATTTACGCAACCAATTTTGCTGAATACGACAAATTATTTCTGATAACCGACCTGCGACATGTGCAACAACTTAATAATTGGGAAAGTTCGCAGTACAGCGGCATAGAGATTTTAATAGACAATTTCGACAAATTAGAAGAAACAGCAAATGCAGTTCATAAGGCTACTTCGAACAGATTCAATGATGAAGGAAATGCACTCTACACACAAACAATAAAACAAATCAGCCCGAACATTTATGGATGGCTCGATTTGCTTGATATGAATGTGTGGGTTATTCTTCTTCTAATGCTTTCGGTGGCGGGTTTCAACATGGTTTCCGGGTTGTTGATTCTCATTCTTGAACGTACAAATATGATTGGCATTCTGAAATCAGTAGGAGCACAAAACTGGTCAATCCGAAAAATTTTTCTGTATCATTCTTTTTTTCTGATAGGCAAAGGAATGCTTATAGGAAACATGGTTGGATTATCACTTTGTGCTATTCAGTATTATACTCATGTAGTGCCGCTCGATCCTGAAGCTTATTACGTATCTTTTGTTCCAGTAACTTTTAACTGGCTCTATATTATTTTGTTAAACACTGGAACACTGCTTGCATCATTGTTAATGATGATTGGTCCATCGTTTCTTATAACAAAAATTTCCCCAGCAAAAATTATTCGCTACGAATAATTAACTGGTGCAAAATTCAGATTTTATGAGCTTCAACCAATACCCAATTATTTTTTTCTTCAAATTTAATTAATCTGATATTGTTTTTATTCAATTCGGTTTCAATTACAGGAATATCTTCTCTGTAAAATCCACTCATAAAAAGTTTACCTCCGTGCGGCAAACAATTTGCATAAGTTTTAATATCTTCAAGAAGAATATTCCGGTTAATATTAGCCAGAATTATTTCAAAATGTTCGTCTGCAAGCAGCGATGCATTTCCTGTTTTCACAGTAATACCTTTTACATTATTCAAACCAATATTCTCCAACGAATTTTCTGTACACCACTCATCAATATCAATAGCAAGTACACTTTCGGCACCCCGCATAGAAGCAAGTATAGCCAACACAGCAGTTCCACATCCCATATCAAGCACTTTTTTCCCTTTTACTTCCATTTTAATGATTTCACCAATCATAAGTCTGGTAGTTTCGTGATGTCCGGTTCCAAATGACATTTTCGGGTCAATAATAATTTCATAACGGGCTTGTGGAAAATCAGCATGAAAAGTACTGTGAATTACACATTGATTTTCAATGATTATAGGTTCAAAAAAATTTTTTTCCCATTCTTCGTTCCAATTCTTCTCTTCAACTTCGTTAATTTGGTAAGTAATATTTACTTCAAATGGAAACTCATCAAGCAAGTGTTGAAGTTCATTTTCGGAAAAGTTATTACGCTGAACAAAAGCTACTGTCTGATTGTTCGATTGTACAAAACTTTCGAAACCTATCTCTGCAAGCTCTGAGGCTAACACATCTCCGATATAATTGTCGGCAGCATTGTAAGTAAAAGTAATTTCAAGATACTTCATTTAATGTTAAATTTTTCGACATTTAATTTCATACTACAATCCTCGAAAAAACCGAAAGTACTTTCGGTAATCGATAAAAAATAAAAAAAAGAATTTGACAAATACAAATGTAACAAAAATGCAACAAAAATATGTATTTTTACTAAGCTTTTTAAAACTATATCAGATGACAATTTTACATTTACAATGGCATGATTATTGATATTAATTTCATACTTAATACATTTTATAAATTATATGGGAGGCACTAAAATGAAACCATTAACATTTTTATTAACAGTTCTATTACTGATTTCGGGTACTTTAATAAAAGCACAGCAATCTCAGATAATTGACGATATTTACTTCAAACCAAGCGATGCCAAAAAACTACCCGCGCAAAGCGTTTCCGAAAAGAGAAAACCAAACTACAAGAACGGTGCAAAGGAAATTATCTATATCGAAAAAGTGATAAGAGATACAGTTTATATTGATGAACGTGATAAAGATTCATTAGCAAACGAAGTAAAAGGTGAGTATATCAACGGTTTTAAAGGAAGCCAGTCTGAATATGAATATGCCGAACGTATCCGTAAATTTCACAATCCGAAATATACAGTTTTCATAGGCGATCCTGATTACAACAGTGTGTTTTTTCTGAACAGTAACGATTGGAATGTTTATGTTGAAGACTCTTATGCATGGGTAACTCCCACATGGACTAATCCTTACTGGTTCGATTATTACTGGCGCCCATATTCCTATAACAGTTGGTACTGGCGTAACTGGTGGGGTCCTTCATATTATGGATACAATCCATGGTATAGTTTCGGCATGTATGGAAGTTGGTATGGCAATTATTGGGACTATGGCTGGGGTTATAATTATCCACATTATGGTTGGGGTTATGGCTATCCTTATTACGGAGGATACTATGGCGGATATTATGGTTCGTGGAATAATCCATTTTGGGGGAACACAGTTTATAAGGAAAGAAATACAGCTCACAGTGAATCAACACGAAGAAATCATAATTTAAGTAACAGCCGGATTGGCACACAAACTTCAAGCTTTGCCGGTCGCTCTTCTTCTGTATCGGGTGGAACTTATAGTGGAGCACGTAGCACTTACACTGCAGTAAGCGGTGAAAACTACAGAACTTCAGGATTACCTGCGAGCAGCAATTCACGTTCAGTACGCTCGGACATTTCTGATAATCTTACTTCACGCAGCACTAACACCGGAACAGTTACAAACAGAAACAATAACTATAATAGAGATAATGTTACATTATCACGTCCTTCAAACTCGGAGATAAGCACTGCACCTCGTACAACTACTTCGGTTACTGGCACACGTACAACTGAAAATAACCGTAGTAGTTACACAACACAAAGCAGCACCAGGGCTACTTACTCAACCGGAAGTTCACAAAATTCGACTATAAGAAGTTCAACTACAACTTCAGCTCCTTCATCAACACGGAGTTCATCATCAACCAGCAGCCCTTCTTACTCTTCGCCCTCTTATTCCTCGCCAAGCAGTGGCAGTAGCAGCTCCTACAGTTCCGGAAGCAGTTCATCGGGTGGTTCAAGAAGCAGCTCGGGTGGCAGCAGTTCGGGTGGCAGAAGATAATTCAAATATACGAATTGATATTTCAGAAATCTTTATAAAAATATACCAAAAAAAACAGAGTTATGAAACGAAAAATAATATCAATAGCATTAATAATTAGCAGCATAAGCCTAATGGCACAAACCGAATTTGATGCACTTAAAATTGTTGACCACGATATAAACGGAACAGCCCGCTATATGAGTATGGGAGGTGCATTTGGTGCGCTTGGAGGAGATGCTTCGGCAATCAGGGACAATCCTGCAGGATTGGGAATTTTCCGCAAATCAGAATTCACAGGAACACTGAATGCTTTAATTCAACAAACCGGCGCTAAATGGAATGGCTCAACCGAAACTTATGATGATCTTTACAAACTGAATCCGAATAATTTTGCTTTTGTACTTGCTGTTCCCACTTGGCGGAGCGAAAGCGGTGCACCAGGATTAATTAATTCAAACTGGGCTTTCAACTTCAATCGTTTGAAAAACTTTAATCGCAGAATGAACATCCGAAGCGGAACTTCAAACTCATCGATGACAGATTACATAGCCTATGTTACATCTGCTTATCGTCAGAATTACAACGGTGGAATACCCGGCAGCGAATTGGCTTATGTTAATTCTCCCAAATACGAACCATTTGATAACCTTAACGTACCCTGGTTATCTATTCTGGCTTACGAAGGCTATCTGATAAATGAAAGCGCCAGCAATTCAGGATCATGGTCATCGCTTTTGAGCAAGGGTGAAACTGTAACACCTTCGTTCAGTTTGGAAGAAAAAGGATATATTGATGAATATTCATTGGGTTGGTCAGGAAATATCAGCAATAAATTTTATATTGGTGCAACTTTAAACTTGCGCAATATTGAATATAGCGCTAATAGTTTGTACAGTGAAACCTTTAACCAAGGTGGTGGAATGTCACTCGAAAATACTTTTTCTACAAGTGGTTCTGGTATAAATGTTAACATCGGGGCTATTTTTGTACCGATAGATTTTATGCGACTTGGACTTTCTTTACATTCGCCAACAATTTATTCACTAACCGATTACAATAAAGCAAAACTCGACTACAATTCCCAAAGTAAAGGCTGGATTGCAACTCCTACCGATGCAAATACCGAATACAAAATTCAGTCGCCATTGAGATACGACATTAGTGTAGCTTTTATAGCAGGACAGAGGGGATTGATTAGCGCTGAATATTCTGTTAACAATTTAACAGGAACCAGATTAATGAATTCAGAAAACAATACTGGAAGTTTCAGACCCGAAAACGAAGGAATGCGTGAAATGTTGAATAATACAAGAACTATAAAAGTGGGTGGTGAATACAGAGTAACAGACAATTTTTCAATCAGGGCAGGCTATGCTAATACAAGTGCCCCAACTAAGAATACTGCTGCTAAGTTTTTGCGCGACAACACCATACGTACCGATACAGAATATTTTCTTCGAAACCGCACTGACTATCTGAGCCTCGGATTAGGATATCAGGAAGCCAATTGGCGTATAGATTTTGCATACATGAACCGAATACAAGATGACAACTTCTATCCGTACAATTCTAACAATTTGGGAACCGATTTGAAAGTAAATCCTGCCAGAGTAATAACGCAAAATAATAATCTGGTTTTCACTTTGGGATTCAGATTTTAAATGTAAAAACAAATGCTGTTTAATAAAAAAGGCTGCCTAAGCAGCCTTTTTTATTTTATTACTTCTGTACCAATACCCAAGCATCAGAAAACCTGCTTCTAATTTGATTGATTTTCGCTTTCGCTCCTGAATACTCATCATAAGAGGCGACAATTACCCTGTACATTCCCTTTTCATTTATAACAATCAAAGCTTTATTTCCTTCACTGACCAACTGGGTTCTCAAACCTTTAGCATTTTCATGTTTTGTAAAACTTCCTACTATCACATGATATTTTTTACGCAATGCATCTGCATTGGATTCACCTGCTGCAGCGCTAAAAGTTTCATTACGAGTAACTTCCTGCTCAGTCGATGCAGGAAACGATGTTGAGGGTTGAGTTATTGTTTCGGTTTTAGCCGGAACATTAGCGCCTGGAATCGAAGTAACATTTTGTTTCGATTTACATGCTGTAAAAGTCACACCTACCAAAGAAACTAAAATAAATAAACGAAATGTTTGGGTCATAATTATTATTTTATTAAAGATGATTACATTTTATTGCAAATATCCAAAGAAATTCAGGTATAACCAAAATAGCCACGTTTTTTTAATAAAATTTATTCGATTTTGCATATAGATTAAAAAAATATATTCAGTATTTGTGATTAATTAAGTATTTACAGAAAGAATAGTTTGTTATTCAATGTTAAATTTATTGTACAAATTGAAATTACTCAAACGATAGGTTTTGATTTTACAAATTAAAAGAACAATAGCTATCACTTTCAAAAAAACATCTAATAACTTTTTGATAATAATCCCAAAAAAACTTTGCAGAAAAAATTGGATTATTAACTAGATAACTTATGTTTAAAAATATTTAAGCAAAAATGCAGAAATTGAACACACCGTTAAAAAAAGCAACTAAAAATTCATTTTCCTAAAAAATGAGATAGCATTTAATTCTTCCATTTTAAAACCACTATCTTTGTATATTCAAAGAAATATATATGTTCACAGCATTTATCATATCAGCCATTTTGTTACTATTTGGTATTTTGTTCATGGGCATGAAAATTTTTTTTAGCCGTAAGGGAAGTTTTCCCAATATACATATCGGGGGTAACATTGCTTTAAAAAATAAAGGAATTTCATGTGCTACTTCGCAAGATAGAGAAGCACGTGAAGCAAAAAAAATAACTTACAGCGAAATAATTAATAAAATTACAGAATAAAAAAAGAAATCTTTATGAAAAATCTTTCACTCATTTTGAACGGTATTTTACTTATTGCAGTAATTGTTCTTTTTATAAAAGTATTTGGAAGCGAAACAAACACTGCAAATCATCAAAGATTTACTTTGAATGATACAACAACTTATGCAAAAATGCCTGTGGCATACATCAATATCGACTCATTACTCCTAAACTATGAGTTTGCAAAAGAAGCCAATGAATCACTAATCAAAAAACAGGAAGATTCCAGATTAAACATCAATGTAAAAGCTCGCCAACTTGAATCAGAAATGTCAGAATTTCAGCGCAAGCTTGAGAATAATGCATTTTTAAGCAGAGATAGAGCTGAAAATGAACAGAACCGACTTTTAAAGAAAAGACAGGAATTGCAGGATTTGGATGGGCAGCTTACACAACAATTGATGCAATCGCAGCAGAAAATGAGTGAACAGTTACGTGATACGATTAATGCATTTCTGAAAGATTATAATAAAACAAAAAAATACGAATTAATTTTTAGCAACACTTCTGGCGACAATATTTTGATTGGCGATGGTTATGATATAACTGAAGATGTTACAAAATTGTTGAATGCTCGCTATTCAAAAAAATAATTCTTTAAAAAACTTTTTTATGTAATTCAAAATCCTTTCAAAAAAGGCTGATATCTTAGAAATATCAGCCTTTTTTAATTGATAAAAACTACCACTACTAACCGACTAAACATCTGATATTCTTCGCAACGCTCTGAATGACAATGCTTTGTATTGATTATTGCTGGGATGAGGCAGGTTGGCGGCGAAGCCGCCAACCTGCCTCATCCCAAAAACCTAACTTATTGATTGTCTGTCATTCCGAACATAGTGAGGAATCTAACAAGCTAAAAAAATTAATTCAAACTATTTTTATCGGTCAGTAGTGAAAAACTACATTTATTTCACATTAAAAGCAGCACGCAGTTCATCAATTTCCTTATCGCCCATAGGCATCAATGTACCCACTGCCGATGCCATAACTAAAGAATTTGCTGAAAATTCAGCCACTTCAAGATAATCAAATGTATTAATAAGTTTATTGCCTGTTACAATAACCGAGTCGTTCTCTACAATCACTGCACGGTTTTTAGAGAACATTTGAGCTATTTCCTCAGCGTTATAATACAAGCTTTCAAAGGGTATCGAAGGAACATCCTGAAGAAAAATCCAACTTTCAGGAATAGTACGCACATCAAATTTTTGATGACTTACTGCATGAGCCATCAAATTGGTTGGTTGGGTTACGATAATCGAATTAATATGTGGATTAATTTGATAAATTCGATGATGTAAAGCAACTGACCGACTTGGCGTTTTACCAGCTTCTGCCATTCCATTTTTTATTTGAACAATATCTTCGGGTAAAATATCCCATCGAGCTACATCGCGCGGAGTTATTAGAAAATCGTTTTCGCGCCAGCGTACTGAAACTGTTCCGTAAGTTGAAATCATCAATCCCTGATTACATGCACGACGAATAATATTCACCATATCAGCACGAATGGCACGTTCATCAGAAGGATAATCCACATCCATGAAAGGAGTAACATTTTTCGGAAAATGATTAATATACTTTGAAATTTGTTCTTCTGTCAGCGTGTTTATTTTTCCGATTCTACCAGAATTTACAATAGTTCTACAGCAAAATTCCAATGTTTCGAAACGTTGATACGCATCCATCATATCTGTACCGCCAAGAACCACACCATGATTTTCCATAATCACAGCTTTGAATTTATTGCTTTCGAATTCAATGGCAATTTTTCGACCTAAGTCTTCACTACCCGGACAACCATAAGGAGCAAAACCAATTTCACCACATATTTTTAGGGCTTGAGGAACAATATTCGTGTTCGGCACTTTTCGTGCAATACTGAAAGCAACAAGACCAGGTGGGTGAGCATGAATCACTGCTTTAAGTTCAGGACGCGCTTCAAAAATTGCTTTATGAAACGGATATTCCGACGAAGGTTTGTGCTGTCCAATCACAGTTCCGTCTTTTTTTACACAAACAATGTCTTTAGTTGTTAGTGAACCTTTATCAACTCCCGAAGGCGTTATCCAAATATCTCCATTTTCATCTTTAATGGAAATATTTCCGCCTGATGTAGTAGTCATACCACTTCGGTAAATCCGCCCGATAATCACATTGATCTGTTCGACCGGATGCATGAAATTAACGTCGAGTTGTTTCATAATTCTTATGTTTGAAATGTTTGAAGTTTGAAGTTTGAAGTTTGAAAATTAGGATTCAGGATTGTCTTGAACATTAAACCTTTCAAGCCTCAAACTTTCAAATTATTTAAAGTTTATCTGTATTATCCAATAAATACGTTTCGGCTTCCACGCACCACAAACCAAGATTTTTATCACAGATTTCAGCCAATGTTTTGAAAACAGGATTTACTTCACCCAGATTTGCAAAGTCCGAAATAGGCGTCAATGGCATTCGGATGTGTGTATAAATCAATTTTTTACCTCCTGGAATTTCAGGCAAATGATTAGTAGCTTCAATCACAGCATCAAGTCCGCCAATATGTGTTACGAGTGCAGCCGGATCGAGACCTTTTGACATAAGTTCGAGTGCTTCCACCATGTCGTTGGTATTTCCACCACTGGTTCCCACGATGTGTGTGTACGCATAATGAACATTGTAAAAATTCATACTGGCACTAAAGTTCGGATCACTTGGACCGGCAAAAAAATTCAAACAACCATCGAATGCAAGAATTGCATCGCCCTGTTCCACTACCGGTTTTACAGGAGCAAACACAAATACATCGTCATAACCCGTACCGCCACTCAATGCTTTCAGTTCATCCACCGGATTTTGCATATTTCCAGTATTTACATATTTCAGTTCAATGCCACGAGAAGCAGCT
>CAYQWD010000036.1:0-5045 GCA_964420955.1 uncultured Paludibacter sp.
CCTTCGGCTGTTATTTGCTTCGCTGTTATTAGCTTCGCTGATATTAGCCTTCGGCTGTTATTTGCTTCGCTGATATTAGCCTTCGGCTGTTATTTGCTTCGCTGTTATTAGCTACGCTGATATTAGCCTTCGCTGATATTAGCCTTCGGCTGATATTTGCTTTTCGCTTTATTGTTTTTTAAATATCAAATATTTCCTGTGGATAATCAATTTGAGTTAAAAATAAACCTTTAGCCGGCAACGATGTGCCTGCTTTGCATCTGTCTTTCATTTCTATCACTTTTCTGAATTCTTCAAGAGTCATTTTTCCTTTCCCAACTTCAAGTAACGTACCCGTAATAGCGCGCACCATATTTCGTAAAAACCTGTCGGCTTCGATTGTAAAAACAGCTGTCTTCTCATTCCAAGTCCATTCAGCTTTCAGAATTTTGCAAATGTTTGTTTGTACATCGGTGTGTAATTTACTAAAACTGGTAAAATCGGAATATTCGAACAAAATTTTAGCAGCCTCATTCATTTTTTCGAAATCTGGAACTGAGAAAATCCGCATGGCATAATCGGTAAGAAAAACATCCTTTTGCATCACAAGGTGATATTCATATTGCCGCCGCAGTGCATCGAACCGCGCATGAGCTTCTGGCTTCACTTGTACAAGTTTATGTATGGCAATATCGTGTGGTAATATGCTGTTAAGTTTCTCTGCAAATAATTTTGTTTCGGACAACGCTATTTCACAATCGAAATGAGCCACCATAAGTCGTGCATGAACTCCTGAATCAGTACGTCCTGCTCCGGTTACGGAAGTTTCAGTTCTCAAAATGGTGGAAAGTGCTTTTTCCAGCACTTCCTGCACCGAAATGCCGTTGGGTTGAATTTGCCAGCCGTGATAAGCTGTTCCCTTGTACGATAGATATATAAAGTAACGTTGGCTCATTCTTTACAAGCAAATCTGAGTAAATTTCAAAAAAAACAGACCGGTTTTATCGGATTACCGGTCTGTCAAAAAATATTATTTCCGTTAATCAAGAAAATAATTTCTCAATTCTTTCGGTATAATTAGCTTCAATTATATTACGCTTCAGTTTCAATGTTGGCGAGAGGAAACCATTTTGCGGTGTCCATTCTTCAGGCACAAGCTGGTAGCGTTTCACCTGTTCGTAATCGCCAAAATTTTGATTGTATTTTTTTATCTCCTCAGCATATCGTTTTAAAACTACCGGATTTTCAATCATTTCGGCATTGGTTGTAAATTCGATTTTATGCTTGCCGCACCACGATTTCAGATACACAAAATCAGGAGATATAAGCGCTGCAGCAAATTTTTTGTTTTCGCCTACCACTATCATTTGATCGATGAAAGGCGATTCGGTAAATTTCGATTCAACTGCCTGCGGATTTACATACTTACCAAACGAAGTTTTAAAAATACTTTTGAGGCGTCCGGTAATTATAAGCTGACCTTCAGGAGTGAATTTCCCTGTATCACCAGTATGCAACCATCCATCGGCATCGATTACCTGTGCGGTGAGTTCAGGATCTTTGTAATAACCCATCATCACATTGTGTCCGCGGCAAATAATTTCATCACGCTCACCGAGTTTCACTTCTACCCCAGACAGTGGCGGCCCTACGGTTCCGAATCGTCGACCATTTTTTCCTCGCTGACTTACTGCAATTACAGGCGAGGTTTCACTTAAGCCGTAACCTTCGAATACCGGCATACCCATGGCTGAGAAAAATGAACCCATGTGCGGTTGTAACGCTGAGCCACCCGAAACTACAATGTCGAAATTACCGCCTAAACGGGCACGCCATTTCGAGTAAATGAGTTTATCAGCGATTTTAAGTTTAAACCGATACCATGCCGACATGCCTTCGAGCTGGTAATTTATTGCCAGTTTAAATGCCCAGTAATAAATAACCCGCTGAACAAACGACAGATTTTTACCTGCAAGATAGAGTTTGTCATAGATTTTTTCGAGAAGTCGCGGAACTGCTGACATCATGGTAGGGTTCACTTCCTTAATATTATCAGCAATGGTTGCCAGACTTTCAGCGTAATAAACCGACATACCCAAATATTGATAAAGATACACCAACATTCTTTCATAAGCGTGACAAAGTGGAAGAAAACTTAAAGCTGTATTGCTCCATTCCGAAGGTATCGTTTTCAGATTTTTTATCTGACTTACAATATTCGAATGAGAAAGCATAACACCCTTTTGTGCACCGGTAGTACCCGAAGTGTAAATAATAGTTGCCATTTCTTCAGGCTTAATTTCCGATTTTATCTTTTTCAGCTTTTCTGGTTCGGGATTAGATTTGCCGAGCTCTATCAATTGATCGAGATATGGAAAATCAGAACCTTGATCATCGAAAGTATAAATAAATTTCAGCGATTTTACTTCAGGAATAATTGGTTGCAGTTTATTTTTGAGGTCTTTACCTTCAATAAATATCAGTTTCATTTCGGCATGATTCAGAATATGTCTGTAATCTTCCTGACTTATTGTGGGATAGATTGGAATCGAAATCGCCCCCATTTGCATAATGGCGAAATCAATCATATTCCATTCAGGACGGTTTCCGCTCACAATACCAACTTTATCTCCCGGAACGACCCCGAGTTTCATCATTCCGTAACTGATGGCATTGGTAAGTTCAACATATTCCATTATATTAAATTTACGCCATGTTCCATTTCTTTTACAAGCCAGAGCGGCTTCCTGCTTCGGATACTTCTCAAGATAGTTATCCAGCAAATCGAATAATCGTGTTACTTCCATAATATTTTATTTTCAGAATTATTGCATTTGCAAAAATAAAATTTTTTATTGAAAAACAATCGTTCTGTTCTTATAAGTCAGTGTTTTTCTTTCGATATGCTTTTCTACAGCACGCGAAAGTACTATTTTCTCCAAATCACGACCTTTTTTTATCAACTCTTCTACTGTATCTTTATGCGAAATGTTAGTTACATCCTGCTCAATAATAGGTCCAGCATCGAGTTCAGAAGTAACATAATGACTTGTGGCGCCTATTATTTTCACTCCGCGCTCGTGTGCTGCATGATATGGCTTTGCACCTGCAAATGCAGGAAGAAATGAATGGTGGATATTGATAATTTTATCGGGATAATGTTGAATAAATTCAGGAGATAAAATCTGCATATAACGAGCAAGCACACAGAATGTAATTTTGTGCTTCCGAAGCAATTCAAGTTGAGAATTTTCCTGTCCGGCTTTATTTTTTTTATCTATCGGAAAGTAATAATACGGAATGTCGAACATTTTTGCTACCCCTTCCAAATCGGGATGATTGCTGATTATAAGCGGTATATCAACAAACCACTCATCTGCGGCTTGTCGGGCAAGCAAATCGTATAAACAATGTGCCATTTTTGAAACAAAAATAGCCATGCGTGGTTTTGTGTCCGAAAAATACAATCGGAAATTCATCTGATATCGCTCAGCGAGTAAAATTTGAAAATATTCGCTGATTTTGTCCTTTGGTATTCTGAAATCAGTCAAATCCCATTTTATGCGCATAAAAAACATTTTCTCTTCCCGATTCACATACTGATCGAGATATAGAATGTTCCCTTTATGATGATTAATAAACTCAGTTGCAGAAGCTAATATACCAGGTTGATCGGGGCAGTAAAGCAGCAAAACAGCAGTATTATTGTCGGTTTTCATTAGTTTTAAATAACAAAATCATTAAAATTAGCTTGCAAAGATAACAAATAATCATCAAAAAGTTTCTTTTAGCTTTCAATCAGTAAATGTATAACTTTACATCCAGCAGTTAATAATACCAGAAAGCCCAACCTCAATTATGCAGTCGTTTTAAACCCAAATTACGCATTAGGAAATTTTAAAAGGAAAATCAAACTTATTAGAATTATTCCAAAGTCCGGAGAACCAGCTCGCCGTTTTATATTTAGGCAATTTTGAGTTCAATTTTGTTTTTTAGCTTCTCGAAATTTGCACCTATTGCAAAAGTTCTTACCAAAAGTGAGATGCAAACTTTAACTTCTGAAGAATGGGATAAAGGTTTTGATATTCAAAAGTTTAATGGAAAGTTCTTGGTTCCACATGACAAAGGAGGTGAATCAGATTCAGATGATGGCTGGTTGCCTTCATATTATGTTCCAACAAAATATTTTATAGCATGGGACAAAGTTAGTGTTTCTAAAATGATGGCGTTAATCGGACATAGACATGACAACACTCAGTATTATGGCATATCAGGTTTGACATTTTCGCCAACTGGCTTATACGCGCCAACTTTTCGCCTTAATTCTGCTTCTGTATTTGGTCATAAAGGTTCAAACATTTTTTTATATTTTTATTCTGTTAATACTGGATTAGCAATCTTAAATTCCAAAATTTATAAGTTTCTATTGAAAAATACAATTGTTCATGGTGTCGATTCTACAGAAAAGCCGAACTCGGATAATACAGTTCCAATCGTTTTATCAAAAGGGTTAGATAAAATAGTTGAAAATATATTAATCAAGCAACAGCTTAATCCACGTTACGACTACGCCAGCCACGAACAAATAGAAATAGACAAATTGCTGTATGAAGCTTATGGGTTGAATGCCGAAGATGTAGAGGAAGTAGAAAACTGGTATGCGCGGCGTTATCCCAAGCTATCAGCCGCTCAAAAAGCCAACTTGCGGGCATTGGGGAAGAGCGATGATTATTTGGAGTTGTATGGGTTGCGATAAATAGAACACCGTAGGTGTTTACATTTGCATAGGATCTGCTGAAGAACACCATCGGTGTTCACTTTGCATAACCCCCAGATTTATCTGGGGGCAAGTGAGTGAAAAAGTGTCGGGAACTCCGTAGGAGTTTACCAACACCCTCGAGCAGCAAATTACTATGATAGTGATAGTGAACTCCTCCGGAGTTCTGCGGATAGTATCGCACATTCCCCAGTTGCACTGGGGGTTATGCACAGTAAACGCTTCCAGCGTTTATTCAATAATATAAAGTGGTTTTTGCATAAGCATTGGTACCAACTGTTATTAACAA
>CAYQWD010000036.1:5087-12504 GCA_964420955.1 uncultured Paludibacter sp.
TTTACTATTTTTGTATGAAGTTATACTAATTTCCCATCAAAAAAAATAATCCTATGAATAGTTATCGTCAGTCACTACATCACATATAGTTTTGTACAAAATGTCGCAAAAACACACTTCCCGAAGCGCATCACGAAGAATTGTATAAATACATCTACGGCATTATTAAAAACAGAAAAACAGTGTTGTACAGAATAAATGGTATTGAAAATCATATTCATATTTTTTGCGATTTACATTCGAGTATAGGCGTTGGCGATTTTGTTAAGGAAATAAAAACCGCTTCCAATTCATGGATAAAAGCATCCGGAAAATTTCCAAAATTCGACTCGTGGGCAGAAGGATATTGCAGCATTTCATATAATTTGAAAGATAAAGATATGATAATAAATTATATTAGATCTCAGAAAGAACATCACAAAAAAGTAACTTTTGAAGATGAGCTTCGTACATTGCTTATTGAAAACGGAATTGAGTTTGAAGAAATATCTTTTTGATGATTGAAAAAATGAATTACTGGTTAGTAAAATTTGCTCCTTTTCGTTACAGTTGGTCTGATGTTTTACGTAACGGTCGTTTCGAAATCTATTCAGTTCGGAATCCACAATCGCGCAATAATCTGAAACAAATGAAACGTGATGATGAAGTGCTTTTTTACCACAGTCAGGAAGGAAATTGCATTATGGGGATTATGAAAGTAACAAAAGAAGCTCATCAAGACCCAACTACAGCAGATTTACGTTGGGTTTCTGTAACTTTTGAACCAATTGAAACATTGACGAATCCAATTTCATTAAGTCAGCTAAAGGCTACAAAAGGCTTGGAAAATATTGGTTTAATAAAGCAACCCCGGTTGGCTGTAATGCCTTTAAAAAAAGAAGAATTTGAACATATAATTAAATTATCACTATGAATAAACTCGAAACACTTTACAAATCCATTGAAGGTCTAAAAACCTTAGGCATACCACTAAACGAAGAAACACTTCAGGCAGTAGATAACCTCGAGGAAGAACTGATAAAAAACGAAGTCATTCCCCGTCTTTCAGGCAGTATCGAACCCATTATCACCCAAATACAACGCCCTATCGTATTGGTAGTTGACTATGTGCCTGGGGAAGCATTAAGTGTGCGCCTAACCCGCAAGCGTGTAATTACTGAAGAAGGCGAAACGAAACAATATTCACTTGCGCCACTACCCAACAAAGAGCGCACAAAAAAGACGGATAAAACCATTACTTCGTCGCCCAAATCGGCATGGACTGGCTTGGTGGTAACATTCCCTGATGGCAAAGTTATCAACAACCGATATGCTTACGAAACATTGATTGAAGTAGTTGAAATGGTTGGAGTTGAAAAAGTGGCAAGATTAGGATTAAGGCAAGTAGGCATAGATTTTATATCCAAAACTCGGGACGATTTCTACAATCAACATGAACTTTCAGATGGATATCTAATGGTTACACATTCATCCACCAATAAAAAGAAACAGCAGTTAGAAGAAATATCCGAAAAATTAGGATTGGGATTAAAGGTAGAGGTGGTGTAAATGTATACCCCAGCAGAGCAAGTGATATAAAAAAAGCATTGACACCACTGTTATCGTATATTTATAGAAAAAATGCCATTCGATGATGTTGTTCGACCCCATTCGGGGTCGTAAATCTTTGGCTGACAGTGGTTTCTATTAATATATTATCTCGCCGGGATAAAGAAAAGAAGCATTTTTTTAGATTCTTCATTATGCATTTTGCTTATGCAAAACGCTCCTTTCGGAATGACAAGGCGTTTTTTGTGGTCAACTACCGTCGCCAACTGTTGTTATAAACAGGGAGTTTTTCGCGCGACGGGTGCTGAGACTTTTTGCACCGCCGCCAAACGAAGGATAATGTTACAAGTGAAAGTCGGGCGACGGAATTTCTCTCTCCTGTTGTCAATGTCATTCAGCACACAGCAAGAGAAATAAAACTGCAAATTAATTGCTTTTATAAGGCGAAAAATCATTAGATTTGTACTTCTGATTTTATTTCCGGAATTAAAACAAAAACAACTATGAATCAATCAAATTTCCCAAAAACTTACTGTCCGGTTTTACTAAACACTCAATGTTTATATATGTTGAAAAAACGTATAATGTAGCGTTAAACGCCTTTATTCAGGCTAACTACAACGAAATTGTGCAAGCCTGTAATGCTGAGAATATTGATTTTTGTTATGTACCCTATTTGTTGCAGAATACAGTATATTGGGAAACCATAAGTTATAACCGTCCGTATTTGCAAACTTCGAACCTGCAGTTACAAGTTCAGGAAATCTATGATAAACTGCTGTTAAAACAGGATAATGTCGTACAAAACAGCGCGTTATTGTTGTATGCCTCTTTTGGTTTTTTTGAAAGAATAACTGCTTCCCCGTTGGATGATGAAATTATTTCATTTGATTTGTTTATTAACCTGATTCAAAGAGCTGTTAACTATATTGAACGCACCAGTAACAATTTACCCAAACTTCAGATTATTTCAGAACGTGAAGAATCCGATGAAGAACCTGAAAGTGGAATAATGTTTTCGTTGGATGTAAACGAAGTATCTTTAGATTATAAACCTGAATTCAAAAGAAATGCAACTGCTGATTATAGTTTTGGAAAAGAAGCCTATCGTTTAGCTGATGAAATTCGTATCCGGATTCAGCAATTAAAAGAAACCGGCTCGCTGAGTTTGATTGGTGATATAATTGAAGAAATACAGGGTGCAACAAAAAAACTAAGTCCGGTTTTTATAACGAACGATTACCGCATTTTCCTCAAAGATTACGGAATGAAAGAGGTAGAAATAGCTCCGTTACCCAAAAGTCTGTATATCCTTTTTCTGCGCCATCCCGAAGGCATTTTATTTAAAAGACTTGCTGATTATCACGACGAATTACTTTCCATTTACCGGAATGTTACCACCCACGAGGACATCGACCGTGCAAAAGCAAGCATCCGAGCCATGACCAATCCGCTTGATAATTCCATAAACGAAAAATGTTCGCGTATTCGTAGTGCGTTTCTCGAAGTAATTGCTGATGATTTGGCTAAAAACTATTACGTAACCGGCAAAAGAGGCGAACCAAAGAAAATCATTCTCGACCGTTCGCTTGTAGAATTTCAATAATAACTTTTGAAACAACAAACCCTTCAAACCCTTCAAACTACTTCCCTGCAAGCCTTGCAGAAGTCTTTTAAACTTTAATACAGACCATAATTTTGTGTCATTATTCATTTAAAACAACACAATATTATGGAAATAAAGTTTTTAAAAATTGTTTTTATTATCGATGAGAGCGGCTCTATGCAAGGCAGCAATGCTGATGTGATTGGAGGTTTCAACAGTTTTGTTGAACGACAAATCAAAGAGAATGCAGGTAGAATTACAATTTCTCTTTACAAGTTCAACGATATAATTACCCGTGTAATTGCCAATAAACCCGCTATGGAAATTAAACATCTTACCAATGACGATTACACACCGGGAGGTTTTACAGCGTTGTTCGATGCCATAGGCAAGGCAATATCAGAAACGGATAAGGAATTGACTGAACTACCCGAAAATGAAAAACCCGATAAAGTAATGGTAGTTATTATTACCGACGGTCAGGAAAATGCATCGAAAGAATATTCAGCTACAGCAATAAAATCAGCCATTGCTACGCATGAAGAATTATTGAAGTGGAGTTTTATTTTTCTGGGAAGCGGATTGGATGATTTCAGTGATGCAGAAGCTATCGGAATTAAGTATAAAGCCAATGCACCACAGTGGAAACTGAAATCTAACATAAATCATGTTGCAGAAAGCAGTATCAAGTTTTGTATGTCGGAAGATAAAGAAGAAAATGATATTTTGTTAGATTTAATAGCAGATTTGAATGATCCTGAAATATAAATGCTAAGCTAAATTTTAATAGCCATGTCAAGAAACACAAATATCTACGAAATTTTATTTCCGGTGGAATGTAAGCCTGTATATTTAGAAAATAATCGCTACCCGATTCACGCTTTTCAAGCTGTAACAGGGAAATTTGAGGATGGAAGTGAAACAATATTCTCAATTGTGTCGGACAATTATTATTTGATTACGAATAATGAAGCGTATGAAATGGGAAAAGAAATTCACCGGCGTTTGTTCCCTGATGCTACTTCCGATAGTTTTGAAGTCTTTAACGTGATAGCACCACTTACTAAAAGTTACTGCCATATCGATATTATCGACAAGAACTATACATTAAATATTTGGGCAAAGGAAGTGTACGTACCGTTTGTACGTATTCAGAACAGTTATAACCGAACAATGCCATTGAAATTTCAAATCGGTTTCTGCCGTAAATTGTGCAATAATGGTGCAATCTTCGACAAAGACCTTGTTACAATTTCAATGACACATACCAAACAATCATTTCGAAAACCGATTTCATGAAAGTAAATGTAAGTCATTTACTAAAGTATCAGGAAGATTTTATCAATAAAACAAAAAAGTCAGTTCAAATTGAATTACCACGGAAGTATTTTTTACCATTAGCAGCCAAAGTACTGAACCGGAATTTTAACCTCTCTGAAAAACGATGTACAGAAAAAAAAGATTATCGAACAGAAACTTGCGGAATTTACAAATGCTATTGAGAATTACACCGACAAGTATATAAGAGAGGGTCAGATGGGTGAAAATGCCTATACATTCTTCAACGTGATAACCGATTATGCAAGTAACGAAAACCATTTACAGGCACGCTATATTAATGATTTACAATCTAAATGTGGTAAATGGCTGAACATAATCGGAACACGAGTTGCAGATCCTAAATTCAGTTGGGAAGAAGAAGTGAAAGAATATGCTTATATGATGGAATACAATAATTCCAAATAAAACCGGAGATAATCTTTGCACATTACAAACACAAAACTTAAATACACAATAAAGTAAGTATTCAAAACTGATTTAGAAATGGAAGCACAAAAGAAACCCGATTGGATAACAGAGGAACAATGGCAAGCAGTGCCATCAGTAGGCTGGTGGGAAAACAGCAGGAAGTGTTCGCAATCGCTCGCACGGCAGAAGCCTTCAACGGTGCAGGAAGCACAGGAGCAGTTCTCACGGTTGAGGAACGAGAAGATCTGGAATCAAAGAGTATAAACCCTGTCATAGAAAGACAAGTATTCCTGAATGAAGTAAGAACCTAAGAAAAACAATCATAAGCATTTAACATGAAGCCAGAGACTCAAGAATTAGTGGACAAGCGTAACAAGAAAGCGATAAAAGCGATTCAAGAATTGCAAAAACTGCCTTACTCACCGGAACAGAGGGCAATTCAAGTCAATCAAGCGTACAAAGCACACAACCAAATAAATCCAAACAAGAAACTAATTCAATTGAATAAACCTGTAGAAAATGTGAGAAATGACGAAAATATCGAAGTTTCTAAGTCAGAAAAAAACAAAAATGAAACTCCCAATCTGGTAAACGTGGAAGAAAAGCCCACCCAAAATTCGTTCCAAAATTCGTCCCATTTAACAATAAATCCTGACTATCTATTTGATAATCAGGATTTATTTGTGGTACCACCAGGAATCGAACCGGGGACACAAGGATTTTCAGTCCTTTGCTCTACCAACTGAGCTATGGTACCTTATTGTGTTTTGCGGGTGCAAATATAGGCACTTTTTTTTGAACTGCAAAATAAAATTTCCAAATTGTTGATAATTTCTCCAACATTAAAACTAAATATGTTTTTCATAAAGTCGATAAACCAATTTTTCAGTGCTTTTATTAACTTTGCTGAATCTGAAGTTAAATACAAAAATTTCCATGAAACTGACCTTTGAACTTTACATTCTTATCGGATCGTTATTGCTTTTTTTAAGTCTGATAATCGGGAAAGCAGGCAATCGCTTCGGACTTCCAACCCTACTGTTATTTTTAATTATCGGATTTATAGCCGGACACGATGGACTTGGACTGGAATTTTCTTCACCCAGATTGGCACAATATATCGGTGTAATTGCACTTAACATAATTCTTTTTTCTGGCGGACTCGACACACGTATTGCTGAAGTTAAACCGGTATTCGCTCCTGGAATTGTAATGGCCACAATTGGCGTATTTCTTACTGCTCTTATTTCAGGTTTTTTCATTTGGTTTCTCACTAATAATATTTTTCAAACCGTTACTTTCACACTTTTAGAGTCGCTATTATTGGCAAGTATTATGTCATCCACCGATTCGGCATCTGTTTTTTCAATTTTACGTTCAAAAGGACTTTCACTTAAACAAAACCTTCGCCCACTACTCGAACTCGAAAGCGGCAGCAATGACCCAATGGCATTTATTCTCACAATAGTGATGATTCAAATGATTCAGCAACCCGTGATTAGCGGCGGGGCAGTTCTATTAATGTTTGTAAAGCAATTGATTATTGGTGCACTTTCAGGATATCTGCTCGGAAAATTAAGTGTTGTTTTAATAAAACGAATCAATCTCGACAACGATGCACTCTATTCAGTACTTTTGCTCACCATTATGTTTTTCCTTTTCGGTTTTACCAGTTTCATTGGCGGAAACGGCTATCTGGCAGTTTACATCGGCGGATTGCTGATTGGTAATCGAAGGTTTATTCATAAGCGAAGCACTCTTAAATTCTTCGATGGTCTGACATGGCTTTTTCAGATTATCATGTTTCTTTCACTCGGTCTGCTTGTAAATCCCTCCGAACTTTTACCTGTTGCAGGCGTAGGAATTATAATCAGTTTGTTTATGATATTTTTTTCACGACCCCTATCTGTTTTTATTTCGTTGCTTCCATTCAGGAAGATAACACACAAAGCCAAACTCTACACCTCATGGGTTGGATTAAGGGGGGCTGTGCCAATTATTTTTGCTACATATCCGCTAATCAACGAAATTCCCCAGGCAAATATGATGTTTAATATCGTGTTTTTTATCACTATCATTTCATTGTTGCTGCAAGGAACAACCGTTTACAGTATGGCAAACTGGCTTAAGTTGGCACTACCCGTTCCTCGGAAAAGGCAACTGAAAGAATTTGATGTGGAATTTTCAGATGAAATAAAATCTTCAATGTGCGAAATATCTGTTACTCCATCGATGCTTGAAAATGGCAGAAGAGTTATGGACATTTCATTGCCTGATCAAACATTGCTTGTTATGGTGAAGCGCAATAAAAGTTATTTCATTCCACGCGGCAACACAAATCTTGAGGTTGGCGATTCGCTGCTGATTATTACCGACAATGAAGAAGCTTTGCGTGAAACTTACCGGCAACTTGGCATAAAACCATAAAAAAATTGGTTTTGATTGTTCAATAGTTCGTAATAAAAAATTATATTGTGAATGCAAAGATGCGAAGATGCAAATACCCAAAGGAAA
>CAYQWD010000037.1:0-12475 GCA_964420955.1 uncultured Paludibacter sp.
GCTTCTTCGAGGATTTCAGCTACATTTCCGCGAACCATTGCCACATGATGTTCGAATCCGTTTTTGCACATGTATTTCATCAAAGTTTGCAGATTTGGAATTTCGGTTACTGCTATTCCGCCATCCATGCCATAAGGATCATCGGTCATTTTTCCTTCGCCAAGATAGCTTTTGATAATGCCTTTGGTATCATCGGTTGAAATACGGAAATATGTTATATCGCCCGAAGCCACTTTACCTTTTACAGCACCAAAAGTATCTTCCTGACCTAAAACAGTTCCTAAAACATCCAGCGAACCTATTTCTATATCATTCTGGAAAAACGATTTCGGATAATTACTGCAATGCGTGCAAACTACTTTATCGCGGTCTTCGCCAAAGTTGTTGTTCCAGTCGAGAATTGCCGAAGGTGTGTTTGCTGCCAAAGTCAATGCATACATCGAAATTGTGCCAGCCACATCCACTTCGCAAGCCGATGGCATCAATTTTTCGCCCATCATACTCATTGTAACACAAGCTGCACAACCGTAATTTTTTTCTATCGATTCCCAGCATTGAATGGCTGAAATATCGATGTTGTTTTCCTGAATCCAGTTTTCGACTGCCAAACCGAAACGTGCCTGTTTTGCTATTTTTTCTTTATGAACAACAGAACATGAACCATAATTCTGAATTGCTGCAACTTTTTCTATTACGGCAGCATCGTTTTCGTCAATCTTTTCAGCTGCTGCAATAATTTCCGACATGTCAACCGGAACTATGGTAATGCCATATTTTTGCAGCAATTTTTCGCTGAAACGCATGGTTTGGAAACCGATAGGACGAGTTCCGATTGCTCCTACCCGAAGTCCGGTCAAACCTTTTACCACTCTGCAAATAGCTGAGAATTTCAATATGTCTTTTGTAAATTCTTTGCTGTCGAGGCTATAAGTATGATAAATTGTGTCAGTAAACTTTATGCCGTACTGGTAAAAATTGTTGCATACTGAAAGTTTTCCACAGAAAGCATCGCGACGGCTTTTTACATCTACTTTGTCATTATCATCGTCGACAGCCTGTACCAAAACCGGTACATTTAAACCTGAAAGTTTGATGGAATTTACCACGCCAAGCTCATCTCCAAAATTAGGCAAAACCACAATAATACCTTCAATTACATCCTGATTCTTGCGAAAAAGTTCAGCACATTTTACTGCATCGGCATAACCTTCGATATTACCTGTAGGAGTTTCTTCAGATGGTAAAATTATTGTGCCGAAACCCATTGTTTCGAGCTTTTCCAGCACTTTGGCTCTCGCATCTACTGCTAACTTGGCATTGAAAATATTGCGGGTAGCTATGATTACCCCGAATGTTTGTTTGGTAGATTTCATGATAAATATGTTATTGTTATTTTGTTTTTGATTTATTAATTGCATTTTGCCAACCAGAATAGAGAAGATTTACGTTTTCAATTTCCATTTTTGGTTCAATATAATCGTTTTCTATCCGAAGTTTTTCAGGTTCCGACAACGAATTCCATGTTTTATTTGCCAGTCCGCTCATTAAGAATGCGCCGAATGCTGATGCTTCCTGAATCGGGCTTCGGTTGATCATTGCCTGTAACATATCAGCCTGAAATTGCATGAGAAAGTTGTTTTTTACAGGGCCGCCATCAACACGCAATTCACTCAAAGCAACTCCCGATGATTGAATTAAATCCATCAAATCTTTTACCTGATAAGCGATTGATTCCAATGCAGCCCGTACGATATGCGCTTTGTTTGTACCTCGATTCATGCCACAAATCAATGCTTTAGCATCGTTGTCCCACCATGGCGCACCCAAACCCGCAAAAGCAGGAACAAAATAAACGCCATCAGTACTTTCCACCGAAGTTGCAATTTCTTCGGTTTCAGCAGCCGATTGAATCAATTTCAAATCGTCCTGTAACCACTTAATAGTAGCGCCTGTGCAATGAATATTTCCTTCGAAAGCATAATATACTTTTCCGCAAGCAGCAAAAGCAATAGAAGTTACCAATCCTTTAGGTGCTTGCAATGGTTCTTCACCAATATTTATCATGATAGATGAGCCTGTTCCGTAAGTGGCTTTTCCCATTCCGGGAGAGAAACACATTTGTCCGGCTAATGCTCCGTGCGAATCTCCTAAAACTCCTGCAATAGAAGTTTTGGGAATTAAACCGTTGAAAGTCGTTGAGCCATAAACTCCATCAGAAGGAAGTGTTTGAGGCAACATGTTCGTGGGAATCGTAAATAAATCGAGTAATTCCTGATCCCATCTTAAAGTATGGATGTTAAAGAGTAACGTTCTTGAAGCATTTGTATAATCAGTGGCGTGAACCTTACCATCTGTTAAATTCCAAATCAACCAACTGTCCATTGTTCCCATCAATAAATGTCCGGCTTCGGAGTTTTTGCGCACATTCGGTACATTATCAAGAATCCATTTTACACCGCTTGCCGAAAAATAAGGATTGATGATTAATCCTGTTTTTTCAGTTACCATTGATTCGCAATCCTTGGCAATAAGCTCTTCACAAATTTGCGTTCCACGGTTACACTGCCAAACCACGGCATTGTAAACTGGTTTTCCCGTGCGTTTATCCCAAACAATTACAGTTTCGCGCTGATTGGTAACGGCAACTGCAACAATTTTATCATTTTCATGAATATACTCTTTAATTAATTTTTCAACTGCTTTGTATGTATTTTCAAGAATTTCAACAGGATCATGTTCAACCCAACCGGCTTGTGGATAATATTGTTGATGATTTTCTGAAACATGTGCAACAAGATTTCCATTTTCATCGAACAACATTGCTTTAGTAGCCGATGTGCTTTGATCGATTACAATAGTTAACCCCCGACCCACTAAAGGTGAAGTAGTATCTAAAAGTTTAGCCATATTATCATCGTTAGTCATTTCTTGAACATGTGACAGTTAATATTTAATTGTTGTAACAATTCCCCTTCAGGGGTTAGGATTTAGTACTGCTTTCAAAATTCCTTCCGCATCAATTCCATAATATTTGAAAATCTGCAACGGCGTGGCATGAATGGCAAACTCATCAGGAATTCCCAGAATTTTCAGTTTACCATTGCCCGTTTGTGCAACAATTTCGGCAACGGCTGAACCTAAACCGCCATAAATGCTGTGCTCTTCAACTGTAATGATATTTCCGGTTTCACGGGCTGCTTTTTCTACAATTTCTTTATCGAAAGGCTTCAATGTGTGCATATCGATAACTCTTGCATTTATCCCTTGTTCATGCAATTTTTTTCCGGCTTCGAGGCAATGATAAACAGTTTCACCTGTTCCTATTAATGTCAAGTCATTTCCTTCGAGTAAAACATTTGCTTTGCCAATTTCAAATTGAAAATCTTCGTTTTCGTAAACATTGGGCACTGCATTCCGTCCGACACGAATATAAACAGGGAAAGGATAATCAATCAGCGATTCTACTAATTTTTTTGTTTGATAAATATCGCATGGCATAACGATATGCATTCCAGGAAAAGTACGTAAAGCAGCAATATCATGCAAACTGTGATGCGAAAAACCAAGCGCGCCATAACTTACGCCACCGCTAACACCAAGTATTTTCACCGGATATCCCGAGTAAGCTACATCTACTTTAACCTGCTCAATGCTGCGTGCAACATAAAAACATGCCGGTCCGCAAACAAATGTTTTTTTTCCTGTTGAAGCAAGTCCGGCAGCTACACCAACAGCATTTTGCTCGGCTATTCCCAATTCAACAAATTGAGCCGGCAGCTCATTAGCAAACGTATCCAATGTAACCGAACCACGCGCATCGGTGGTAACAGCTACAATATTTTTATCTTTTTTTGCCAGTTCTACCAATGTGTCGGTAAACATTTTTCGGCATGGAATTGTATTTGTCATAAAACCCCTTTCCCCTAAAGGAGGAAACTAATTAGTATTTAATTTTTTTATTCTTTCGTTTATTTCTTCAACAGCCTCTAAGTATTGTTCATCGTTGGGTATTCCATGATGCCATTTCGCAATTTTTTCCATGAATGAAATGCCACATCCTTTTGTTGTATGCGCTATTATCATCTTTGGTTTTGCGTTTTGTTTATCCATATTTTCGAAAGTTTCGATTAATGATTTAATATCGTTTCCATCCACATCAAAAACTTCCCAGCCAAAAGCTTCCCACCTTTCGCGCAACGGTTCAAGCGACATTACAGTTTCAGTTTTTCCGCTGATTTGTAAAGTGTTTCTGTCTATAATAGCCACAAGATTATCCAATTTATAGTGTCCTGCTGACATGGCAGCTTCATAAATTGAGCCTTCGCCCTGTTCTCCATCGCCCATTAGTACGTAAGTAGTATAAGCTTTTTTATCCATTTTTGCAGCCAGTGCTAATCCTACACCGTACGAAAGTCCATGATCCAGCGCACCGCTGTTCAATTCTACTCCCGGTGTTTTTTTAGTTGGATGACCCGCCAGAGGCGAATTAAAACTGCCGTAACTATCGGTTAATTCTTTGTTTATAAAGCCTGCCAGTTCCAAAACTGCATAATAAGCTTCAACACTATGACCTTTGCTTAAAATAAATCGGTCTCTATCTGCATCATTAATGTTTTCAGGATTAATATTCATAATCCTGAAATATAAAACAGTTTCAATTTCTACTGATGATAACGACCCTCCGATATGTCCGTGTTTCGATTTATAGATAATATCGAGTAATCTTTTTCTGATTTTTTCAGAATAAAGTTCTAACCGTTTTATATCATCGGATTTAATATTTCCGGAGTCTTTCTTGTCTGTCAGATGAATAACCGTATGATCTGTATGTGCCACTTTCATATATTTACGTTTATTTTCTTTTATTTTCTGCGACAAATATAATAAATTTTCAGGATATGTACATTTTATTAAAAAAAATCCACTATTTAAACACATATTTTTTGTTTTAATGTTATACGCATTATTGACAAGTCTATAAACATCGTAAGTTTTGTGCTATAAAGATCTTAAACCGAAATTCAAAAATCATTCAAAGTGAAATGCAAAATATTTTGTATTGAAAATGTATATATTACTTTTCACTACTGACCGATAAAAAATAGTTTGAATTAATTTTTTTAACTTGTTTGATTCCTCACTATGTTCGGAATGACAGACAATCAAAAAGTTAGGTTTTTGTGAGGAGTTAGGTTGGAGGCGAAGCCGCCAACCTAACTCCTCACAACCAGAATCAATACAAAGCATTGTCATTCAGAGCGTAGCGAAGAATCTCAGATGTTTAGTCGGTTAGTAGTGATTACTTTTAATTGTTTTTTTCGATAATTCTTTCGTTAGGTTTTGTTTAAAAAAAACCGGTCATAATTTTTTAAAAAAAATTATGACCGATAGATTTTTGTAAAAATTTTTATTTTGTGCAAAAAATTAAAATTGATAGTATTTTATTTTAAAATTTCAGATAGTATTATCGTTTTGGACTGAACATCAAATGTAAGATTATTTACAGAAATAGTTGCTCCTGAAATAGCATCAATATTTTTTCCTACCTTCAAAGTATTTTTTGCCGAGTGCCCTGAAAATTGTTTTAACCAGCCTGAAGAAGTTACGGCTTCGCCGTGTGAAGATTGAAAGTTGAATATTTTCACCCTTTCTACTTCCTGCTTAGAATTATAGATAATAAAGTAATCGAAATGATTGGCTATTTCTTTTTTATCATTTCCGCGCGAAGTGTTTACTCTTCCAACATATAAAAATTTCGCTTTGCTGTCCATTTTACTTACTATATGAAAAAATTTACCATCTATTTTGTATTTGTCGGAGACTGGGATATTGCTTAGAGAATACTCTCCGGCAGGAATAAATCGTTTCAGTTCAGTGCGCAGCGGTTTCTCGAAATCGACCGCAGACGCATACTGAACATTCGCGAAACTTAACAAAATGGCTATAATTGCTAATATAGTTTTCATTTTAAATAGAGCAAAGAACAATGAATAAATAGAAAAGACGGCTGACAACTGAATTTGGAAACTGTTTTTTTTAAAAGTCCAAACATGAAACTTTCAAATCCTCCCTCCTGCGTCAGGAGGCAACCTTTCAAACCTTTTAACCTTTCAAACCTTAATCCTAAAACATTACCCCTAATCCTGCATTGAAAGTAGTAGTTGGCTTGGTGTCGGCTTTCGATTTCAGAAAATCAACATCGGCTTTCAAAACAGCGCCTTTTGTAAGATGCAGCGTTAATCCTGTTGTAATTACATTTACATTATATTTCGGATTTGCAGTCTGGTTTGCATTTACACTGAAGTGTGTATTGTATTGCTGATATCGAATAAATGGTACAAGTTCCATACTAATACTTTCGAACCCACGAAATACATTGTAGCCTGCCTCTGCATAGTAGCCAAACATACTTTTGCCTAAATCGTTCGGTTTGCCGGCTTTTTGTGTAAATTTATTGTACTGTTCGGTATTTGAAAAAGATGTGAAGTATGCTTGACCTCTGAATTCAAATCCTTTAAGATTGTAGCGAGCATCAAGACCCAACATAGACATTCCAACAACTGAAGAATCTGCTTTAGCCATGGCAGCGATGTTCGAATTGTCAATTTTATCGTACAATTTACTTTGAGAATTTCCAAAATAACCCGAGAGCCCCAAATTTAAACCTCCAATACCGTAGTATTCAATTTTTCCTGTAAAGTTTGGACTACTAATGTAAGATTTTGAACCTTTTTGTCTTCCTGTACGAATGCCACTCGTGCCGTTGAACAAACCGTTTGTGCCATCGAAACTACTTGCGCCATTAACCAGATATGCCTGATATTTAAGAGATGCAGGCAATATGTTTCCCGAAACCCCGAATCCTACTTCGCGCCATGTGGAAGGCGAAATTCTGTTGTCTATTATTGGGTCGTTCCACTCCATTAAATGTTGTAGGCTCATGATGTTCGTTGATAATTCCCATAGGAATTAACAACAATCCCGCCTTCAAATTCATAAATCTATTGAGTTTTTGTTGTAAAAATAGTTGTTCAACCCAAAGCTCATTAGTGTATTCAAATTCAACTTCGGTTACGAATTGGGTTTTGTCTGAAAAGTTGTAACCAAAGAACATTACCATTCGATGAACATCCAATGCGCCATTTGTTCTTTTTTCTGCATCGAGTATTTGATTATAGTGAACTTCTGCGTAGCCACCAATTGAAAACTTTGAGTCTGATGTTATTAATTTTTCAGCCGTATTCTGATAATTATTGTCATTTTCAGTTTGCGCAACTGTGGAATTCAATATTAAAAAAGAAAAGAATAGAGTGTAAATAGTTTTTTTCATTTTGTGATTATTTTTTTTATGCAAAATTATCTCTAAAGTTTAAGTACGGAAATCCCTAAAATTGGTGATTTTTTGGATAGAATGTGATTAACACTACTAATATTTATGTATAGAATAACAGATTTTGATATTCACACTGTACCAAAAAATTATGAAGCTGTTAGCATTGTCAGTACAAAATCCACTTAACACCGTCTGATATATTGAATTTTTATTTTTTAAAAATAAGTATGAAACGCAAATACAACATTTTATTATTGTTTTTTTGGGGATTATCAGTGGTTATAATGGCTGAAAACATTCAGGTTTTCAATTTTCCAAATGCATCGAACAGAGTGCAATTTGGTGTGGAAAATTTAAGCAAAGCGCTAACCGAAAAAGGCTACAAAGTAAATAACAAGTACACAAAAAAAATTTCTGCAAAACAAAAAGCAATTATTGTATTCGAACAAAACGATATAAATGCAATTCCGGTTTTGAGAAGACTCAAAGTTACAATTCCCGCGAACCTGAGGAAAGAAGGATTTTACATTACTACTATAAAAAATACAACCATAGTTTGTGGCGCCGATGGCACTGGAGCTTTATATGGTTGTCGGGAATTGATTGACAAATTGAATGAGAATAATAAGCTTGATTTGCCTGTAAACTTTACCGATGCACCCGAAATGGTTTTGCGTGGCACAGCCATAGGTCTTCAAAAACCATATTATCTGCCCGGACGTACGGTTTATGAATATCCGTACACCCCCGAAACTTTTCCATGGTTTTACGATAAAGCGCACTGGATTGAATATCTCGATATGCTTGTTGAAAACCGGATGAATTCACTCTATTTATGGAACGGACATCCTTTTGCTTCGTTGGTTCGATTGAAAGATTATCCTTTCGCGGTGGAAGTTGACGATGATACATTCAGAAAGAATGAGGAAATTTTCTCATTCCTTACCGAAGAAGCCGACAAAAGGGGTATTTTTGTTATTCAGATGTTTTATAATATTTTTGTATCGAAACCTTTTGCTGAACATTATGGAATAAAAACCCAGGATAGAAACCGGCCGATTACGCCTTTAATTTCTGACTATACACGCAAAAGCATCGCAGCTTTTATCGAAAAATATCCTAATGTAGGCTTATTGGTTTGTTTGGGCGAAGCAATGGATACACACGAAGACGATGTAAAATGGTTTATCGAAACTATTATACCGGGTGTAAAAGATGGACTGAAAGCGCTTGGACGAACTGATGAACCACCGGTTTTATTGCGTGCTCACGACACTGATGCTAAAATGGTAATGGATGCAGCATTGCCTATTTATAGAAATCTTTATACAATGCACAAATATAATGGCGAAAGTCTGACAACTTACGAACCGCGCGGACCATGGACAAAAATTCATACCGATTTAAGTTCGCTCGGCAGTATTCATATCAGTAATGTGCATATTTTGGCAAACCTCGAACCTTGGCGTTGGAGTTCGCCATGGTTTGTACAAAAAGCTGTGAAAGCCATGCACAATGTTCATGGGGCAAATGCGTTGCATCTCTACCCGCAAGCTTCGTATTGGGATTGGCCATACACTGCTGATAAACTGCCAAATGGCGCACGCATTAAACAAATCGACCGCGACTGGATGTGGTACAAGGCTTGGGCGCGTTATGCATGGAAATCTGAACGGGAAAGAAATGAAGAAATTTATGGTGTTAATGAAAATGATGCCAGAAAAATTCAGCTGGCTTATGATGAAAGCGGAGAAATTGCACCAAAATTGTTACGCCGTTTCGGAATTACCGAAGGAAATCGCCAGACTTTGCTGCTCGGAATGTTTATGACTCAACTGATAAATCCGTATAAATACACCATTTATCCGGGATTTTACGAAAGTTGCGGACCTGAAGGTGAAAAGTTGATTGAATATGTTGAGAAGAAATGGAAAAATATTCCCAACTCAGGTGAACTTCCGCTTGATATTATTGCACAGGCTGTGAAACATGGCGATATCGCACTTGCAGCAATTGATGCAGTGAATGGTAAACCCACAAAAAACAAGGATGAATTTGAACGCCTCCGTAACGACATACACTGCTATCGTGAATTTGCTTATTACTTTAACCGGCGGGTAAAAGCCGCTAAACTTATTCTCGATTATCAGTGGGGAAATGACATTAAAAATCTCGAAGCTGCCATTCCTTTTATGGAAGAAAGTCTGGCTCATTACAAAAATCTGGTTGATCTGACAAAAAACACATATTTGTATGCTAACAGTATGCAAACCGCGCAAAGAGCAATTCCGGTAAGCGGTATTGATGGTAAAAATAAAACATGGGAAGAATTGTACGTTTTATTTCAAAAAGAACTTGAAAACTATAAAATAAATCTTGCCATGCTCAAAACACAATTAAACTCTCCGGCAACAAAAACTGTAATTCCTTCGCTCATTCCCGCAAAAATAAAGTTAATTAGCGATAAACCTACTGTTAGATTTCGAGCAGGCGATTCCTTGTATTCTGATTATCCTTCGAAAATTGCTGAAGTAGCGCCCGAACTTGCAAATATGTCGCCTTGGTTTATGAATGCAAACGCTCAGCGCGAAAATGGAACAACGGTCGAGTTTGAAACCGAAAAACCGGTAAAATTACTGATTGGATATTACAGAGATGATCACCGCCGTTTTGCCAAAGCGCCAAAACTTGAAACTGATGCTTCAGCAAATCTTTACGGACAAGCCGAGCCTGTGTTGTTTAATGCTGTAAGGATAGAAGGCTTGCCAACTATTAATGTTCACGCATATCACTTCGAGTCTGGTAAACACAAGCTGTTACTTCCTAAAGGATTATTGATGGTAATAGGATTTACAAATGCTGAAATCAAACAGCGGAATGCTGGTTTGGCAGGTGCAGGAAAAGATGAAAGTGTGGATTGGTTGTTTAATTGAAATATCTCCCCCTAACTCCTAAAGGGGAATAAGAGTTTCTGATATAATTTAAGATCTGTCCTCTCTTTTTGTTAGAAAATATTAAAGTTTTTCGATATCGGGAGGACAGAATTCCGATTCTGTCCAAATAAATTAAAGTTAAAAGATTTCAATTTCATCAATAGAAAAAACTGAGTTGGAACTCTATAATCCCGAATTGCAATTACTGGGAGGACAGAATTCCGATTCCGTCCATAATTATATTAATATTTGACTATATTTGAACTGTAAATCTAAAAAAAAGTTTTTATGTTCAGATATAAACTATCACTCACTTTAATTTTTTTGTTGTTATGTTCAGGCGCTTTCACCCAGCACTTATCAGAATCACTTGCATACCAACTTTCACAAATGCCACTTTCATGCATTCAAAAGCAATGGCCCAATAAAACCTCGCATATTTCCGATGCTGAAACAGACCACAAGCTTTTACCTGCGGAACTGCATCCGGCATTCTTTGGTTGTTTAGACTGGCATAGCAGCGTTCACGGACATTGGTTGCTTGTAAAAATTCTTGAAAACTTTCCCAATATTATCAATAAGGACACAATATCATTTGTGCTCGATAATTCTTTTCAGAAGGAAAAAATATTGCTTGAAGCCGAATATTTTTCAAAATATACAGGTTCGGCTACTTTTGAGCGCACTTATGGCTGGGCGTGGTTGCTGAAATTGGACGAAGAATTGCTAAAATTGAATCACCCAAAAGCGCATGAATGGCGGAAAAATTTACAACCCCTAACGCAGGTTATCCTTAAGCTCTGGAAAAATTATCTGCCCAAACAAACTTATCCGAACCGTACTGGCGTACATCCGAACACTGCTTTCGGTCTTGCTTTTGCTTTGGATTGGGCGCGAAGTGTTTCCGACTCTGCTTTCGAAAAGCAAATTATCGATAAAGCAAAACTATTTTATGCTGAAAATAGAAAAATTTCCGCTTACCTCGAACCCGATGGCAATGATTTTTTCAGTCCTTCGCTTCTCGCAGCCGATTTAATGCGAAGAATTTACGACACAAAACAATTCACGAGATGGTTTGATGAGTATTATGATAAAAAAAGCCTCAACCGAATTCTTGAATTGCCCATAGTAAGCGACCGCAAAGATTATCAGATAGTGCATTTAGATGGTTTGGCTTTTAGTCGTGCATGGTGCTTGAAAGGCATTGCTGCTCATTTGCATAAAAAGCCCGCAATTTCAAAATTATTAAATTTAACAGCCAACCATTTTATCCAATCAGCTTTACCCAATATTACCCATGACAACTATGGCGGCAGTCACTGGCTTGCAAGTTTTGCAGTATACGCAATGCAGTGAAAGATATTTAATTAGCCGAAAATTGAAAGATTATAAAAAATTTATCCCAACATCAACTTTGATTTCATGCCGAAACAAAGTTTTATGTTGGGATAAACCAGTAAAAATAAAAAACTAAATCAATAAGACAACAAATTTCTGTTGTATTAATTTCTAAATTTTTTCAATTACCTGTTCCGGATAAGTTTATTACTTTTGCAGGAGTCAGTCCACCACCACTGATAGTAAGTTCAGCCGTATGTCCGCCCGATAACTGTGGCGAGTATGTTAGAGTAACATTAAATCCGCCTGATGAATTTGCTGCATCTTTTGTTACTGAAGCAGGAGATACACTGAAATATCCGGCATTTGTTCCTGTAATATTCAATGTGAGATTACCTGTTAAGTCTGTAGTTTTAATATTCAGCGTTTTTGACTTCGAATTACCTGTTTTCGTAACACCAAACATTGTTTGATTTTCAATAACCCCTAGTTTTATTGCAGGCGCATTCGGATCAACTGGCTCTGTATAGCCTCCCATAAGTTTGAATGTTACATTATCGGCTGTTTTAGTTATATCGTTAATAGGGCGATTAATATTAACTCCTGCCCAAGTAATTGGAGTAAAAGAACCGGATGTAAATGCATCGCCAGGCGTTGTGGTCGAGCCACTTAAAGGTTGCAGATAAACACGCATGTGCGACGAAGCTGTTTGTGATGTGCCTGTGTAATTATTCGGACTGTTGTTGTTCCAGGCAGTCTGGTCAAAATCAATATGCCAGATAAGCATTCCCTCGCCTGGCAAATAAGTATCCCAACCTGTTTTTTTTCGGTATTCAACCATGAAAAATTCTTTAGGGCTTGGATTACCTCC